>JACMMM010000531.1 GCA_014379065.1 Saprospiraceae bacterium | reverse complement strand
TGAATTTGGCTCTAAGTTGTTCAAACATACGGGTGCAGCAGTATTTCTGGAAGGTTTTGTGAAAGAAAACCCGGGTGTTGATTTCAAAAACTTGCCCTTAGAAGAGGAGGTTTTTGCAAAGGCAAAAATTGCTTTTGTTGTACCGGAATTGCGAGAAGCCTTCGGCTCCAATTCAAAGTCATCGGATGAATTTGAATTGGAGCCGAAGCCTTCTGGCTTGATGACCGACGCTTCCATCAAAGGCATCCTCCACGTCCACACCACCTACAGTGACGGCCTGCATTCACTGCGCGAAATGTGCGAACACACCCGCTCGCTCGGCTACTCGTACATCGGCATCACCGACCACAGTCAGTCTGCGTTTTATGCCAACGGCCTCAAGCCTGACCGAGTGCTGGCACAGATGGAAGAGATCGAAAAATTGAACGAAGAACTCGCGCCCTTCCGAATTTTCAAAGGCATTGAAAGCGACATCCTGAACGACGGCTCGCTCGATTATGAAGACGCGCTATTGGAAAAATTTGATTTCGTTATTGCCTCCGTACACTCCAATTTGCGGATGAATATCGAGAAGGCTACCGAGCGTGTAATACGGGCCATCGAGCACCCCTGCACCACCATCCTTGGCCACCCCACAGGCAGGCTTTTACTTAGTCGCGAGGGCTATCCGCTCGACTGGGACGCAGTGTTCGAGGCCTGTGCAAAACACAAGGTCAGTATCGAGCTCAACGCAAATCCACGACGGTTGGACATTGATTGGACCTTGATCCCCAGGGCTTTGGCGCATGGCATCCGTATCAGCATCAACCCGGATGCGCACAGCAAAGACGGTATCTTGCACACCCGATACGGCGTGATGGTGGCACGAAAGGGCGGTCTAACAGAGGCAGGGTGTTTGAATGCGCTGGGGGCGGAGGATTGGATCGAGAAGTGACACTTTTTAAAAAAGTGTCACTTCTATCATCCCTTTGGGTTTGTGTAAAAGTCGGAGAAGGATTGAGTTTGGCCTGAGGATGAAAATCTAATTTTTGCAAGCCCGAACTTCCCGAAAGTTTAGAACTTTCGGGAAGTTAAATTTAATGAAAGCAAAACATGATTTGGTGAATAAATCAAATATTCCGACTTTCAACATTTGACATAATCGCACTCAAAACCTATTCATTTATGAAAGTTATCATCACAGGATCCACCGGAATGGTAGGCGAAGGCGTAATGCACGAATGCTTGCAGCACCCAAAAATCGAGGCAGTTTTGGTCGTCAACCGAAAACCTTGCGGCGTGTCCCATCCAAAATTGAAGGAAATTCTTCATTCGGATTTTTTCGATTTGAGTGCCATTGAAACACAATTGGCGGGCTACGACGCTTGCTTTTTCTGCCTGGGCGTCTCGTCGGTCGGCATGAACGAAGCCGATTATTTCAAAATGACGCACACCCTTACCATGCATTTTGCCGAAACCGTAAGCCGACAAAATTCAGGCATGACGTTTTGCTACGTTTCCGGCTCGGCCACGGACAGCACGGAAAAAGGCCGAAGCATGTGGGCGCGGGTAAAAGGCAAGACCGAAAATGATTTGATGAAACTGCCGTTCAAATGGGCGTATGCTTTCCGCCCGGGCTATATGCACCCTACTCCGGGACTGAAGAACACGCTTCCTTACTACAAGTATTTTTCATGGCTTTACCCTGCCTTTCGGGCTGTGTTCCCGGGCGCGGTTTCCACCCTTGCCGAGTTAGGGCAGGCGATGATCAATGTTACTTTGTACGGCTATGAGAAACAGGTTTTGGAGGTGAAGGATATTGTGGCGTTGGCGAAAAAAGGCTAATGTTTTGATTGACGAATGACGATTATCCCGAACACTCGGGATAATCGTCATTCGTCAATCAAAAAAATCTCAACTATGCGATGAAATTTCAATTGTACTTTATCACCCTCCTTTTGCTTTTTATCTCCTCAAAAAACATTGCACAAGCTTCCTACACGGGCTCGCGCCTAGCCCTTTTCGACGTTCAAATCCTACAGCAAAAACCCCAAACCCTAGCCCTCCGCTGTCGCATGGCCAACACAGGCCGCCAAACCCTTGGCACCAAAAAAAACGTCGCCGAAATGGTGGTAGAGTTCGACACGATCGGTCTGCCCGGCCTGTTGCGCGGCCACGAGTCCGACATCGCGGAGGCGGCTCGGGGCAATTGCCCAAAACTCAAGCCGGGCGAGATTTCCGAGCCTATTTGGCTGAATGTGCGCCTCCATTCCCGCGAAGTTGTACTCACGCCTGGAACAGGCGGCTGCGCTGAAATGGTGTTCGACACGGCTTTTGTGGAGGAGTGGGGCGAGCGCACGATGCGGCTTCGGTATTACCTGAAAAACATCGGCAGCGCTCCCGCTCATTTTTTTTCCAAAAACGCCGAACCCATTGTAAACCTGTACTTTGTAAGCGGTGCCAAGCTCACCCGAGGCGCCATCCCCGCCGGGAACACGAGCATCCAAAAAGGCCGCGAAACACTGGATGGAGTGCTTTTGCCGGGCCAGGTTCTGGAGGGTAGGGTAGAGATCACCCTGAAAGACCGAAGCAAGTTTTCGCCCAACATCGCGCTGGAGTTCGACCCGGCGCAAGCGGTGGACGAGTGTGGGCGGACGGGGAATGTGTGGGTGCTGAGGTTGAGATATTAAGAAATTGGGATATTGAACAGAATGGCACAGAAATATGTAGTGTGACCCAATTTATCATTGCCTTATATTCTCGTGAGATTAAGTTTTGGGAAAAAAACTGCTGGTTTGTCCTATTTGAGTCAGCTCTTATTTACTTTTGCACAGGTTTTTTTTAATCCTTTTGTTTTCCTGTAATCTCGTGACTACTTTGGCTTCTCGCCGCTGACTTTCCTAATGGTTGGACCCTTGGCTTTCATATAAGCATTTTTATTGGTTCAATTTTTGCCTACGGAATAGTTAGCCCGTTTTCCACAAGGGTCATTTCCCAATTGCTGGTTTGATTGTTCCTGCCCTAGGGCAGGTTTTTGTCGTATTTGACCCCTAAACCTCGTAGGTTTTTTAAACCTACGAGGTTTAAAAAGAAGGTGTTATAGACACCCTTGAAGTTCGCTTTTTATCCTTGTAATCATATTCTCATGAAAAAAGGTTTACTCCTCGCATGGGCGCTTTTTGCCGCCCAATCCGCCTTTGCACAAATAGAAGCCTGGGAACTCAGCCCACAGCCCGGCAACCAAGTGTCCAGCCTTGCTACCACCGTGGGCGCAGGGATAAACGCGGGCATTTTGCAGCGCGGTGCAGGTGTAGCCGCCGCAGCAGCAGGTGGCTCCATCAGCTCGAATGGCTGGTTTAATACCAATGGCGTCCCTACCACACTTGCCGATGCCATCGCCAACAATGAATATTACGAATTCACGCTCCCGATTCAAAATTGCTACAGGGCGGATATTACGACCGTTCAGATTGTGTTGCGGAGCTCCAATACGGGTCCGAACACCGCGACCCTTAGAAGCAGCATTGATGGCTTTACAGCCGATCTTGGCACGGCAAATGTGACTGCAGCCTCGGTGTTGAACACTTTCAATGTGAACATCAACGGCAATATGGGTACCATTACTTTCCGACTTTATGGTTACGGGAACGCAGTGAGCGGAAGTCCCGGCACTGCTGGCACCATGCGCATTGGCACCTCCGTGGTGGCTTTGGACAATGACTTGATTATCAATGGTTCTACGATTCAGACGACCTTCAGTTCCATCACTTTTGCGAATGTAAGTTCCTGCAATAACAATGGTACTAATGGAGATGCTTCGGACGATTATTTTACGGCCGATATCACGGTGAACTATACGAATCCTCCCACCAGCGGTAACCTCACGCTCAGCGGCGATGTGCTCGCGGGCGGCGGGGCGCTTTCGGTGGCTGCGCCTTTTAACGCTACTTCCACTGTTTTCACCGGTATCCGCTTGAAGGCAGATGGGACGGCAAGTTCGGTCACTGCGACGTTTGGTGCCAATAGCTGTGCGTTTACGGAAAACAATGGCCCGAATGTGGCCAGTTGCTCTGCGGCCTGTAGCATTAGTTCCATCACTTTTTCGAATGTAAGTTCCTGCAACAACAACGGGACCATCCCAAATGCCGCAGACGATTATTTTACGGCTGATATCTCGGTGACCTATACCAGTGCCCCAGCTACCGGCAACCTTGCCCTCACGGGAGATGTGTTGGCAGGTGGTGGACCGCTTTCTATTGCAGCGCCCTTTACCAGCCCAACTGTTTTTGCGGGTGTACGTTTGAAGGCAGATGGAACGCCAAGCGTAGTCACCGCCAAATTCAGCGCAGATACGATTTGTAAGTTAACCGTGAACAATGGCCCGAACATTCCTAGTTGCTCTGCTCAGATTTGCACCTTGAATGTGACTTGCCCGCCACAGCCAAACGGGGTTTTCAGTTGCACGAATCCATTGCCTGCGCCCGTAACAACATTGGCAGGATTCCAGGCTTTGGGTGGAAATGTGACGGGAACAATCTGCGGAACATTGACTTTCACATCCGTAACAAGTCCTATAGACAATTGCAATTCTACCTCCGTTACCAGAACCTATACGATTTTTGACGACCTACCGCCAGCCAATGGCATACGGGATGCCGGCGAGAATTTTGCTACCTGTGCGCTTACCTACACTTATGCCAAAGATATCACGCCGCCGACCTTTAACCCGAATCCTCCGCTACCAGGCAACATCACCATCTCCTGTACAGCCCCTCTGCCCATTGCGCCGACCCTTACCGGTACGGACAACTGCGGCGGCGGTATGGTGCCCCCGGTTATTTTTATCAATGAGTTTCACTACGATAATATTGGGGGAGACGTAGGCGAATTTGTAGAAGTAGCCGGCACGGCAGGCATTAACCTTGCTGATTATCAGATCATTTTGTACAATGGAAACGGCGGCGTGGTATATGATACGGATGCGCTGGTTGGTGTCATTGACAATGAAGGCAGTGGCTTTGGAGCAATATCCCTGGCCTATCCAGTGAATGGGATTCAAAACGGTACACCTGACGGGATTGCTTTATATCGTATTTCAACCAATCAGGTATTACAGTTCCTCAGCTACGAAGGGCCATTCCAAGCCATGGACGGCCCAGCCATGGGCATGTTCGCTACGGATGTGGGCGTTTTTGAAGCGGGCACCGAAGCGATAGGGCTTTCTTTGCAGTTGACCGGAACCGGGCAAGTGGCTGCTGATTTTACCTGGGTAGGGCCCATTGCTCAGTCGCCAGGAACTTTGAATGCTGGTCAAACCATCAACCCGCTGCCAGCTTCAAATGCCGCGACCTTTTCGCAAACGGAAGTGGCTGGCCCTTGTGCAGGATCGCGCATCATCACCCGCAAATGGACGCTGTCGGATGCTTGCAACAACCAAACAACGCATACCCAAGTCATCACCGTCACCGACACCGATCCGCCAGTGCTGACGCCCAAGCCAGCCGACATGACTATTTCATGCAACACACCCGTGCCTCCTCCACCTGCTGTAGTGGGAACCGATGCCTGCGACCCTGCCGGTATCATCAACGGTCCGGTCTGGATCAATGAGATACACTACGACAACACGGGAACAGATGCCAACGAGTTTATTGAAATTGCCGGACGTGCTGGCACCAATCTGGGCAGCGGGTACGAGTTGTTCCTGTACAACGGCAGCACGGGCAATATGGGAGGTACTTACCTGAATGTGCCACTTTCAGGCATTATTCCCAACCAAAGCAATGGTTACGGTACTATTGCCTTTTTTATCCCGGGCATTGAAAACGGTCCCTCAGACGGTATCGCTTTTGTAAAAGGCGGCACCGTGCTCCAGTTTCTCAGCTATGAAGGCGTGATGACGGCCATTGGCGGACCAGCCAACGGGATGAACTCCACAGATATTGGCGTGTCTGAAACGGGCAACGAACCCCTCGGACAATCCTTGCGCCTTTCCGGGAACGGTACGGTGTACGCCAACTTTGTTTGGAACGGGCCTTCTGCAGCCAATCCGGCTACGCCTGATGCCGTAAACCAGGGCCAAACATTCCCAGTTCAGCCACCCAATGGTCTGCCGGTGACCTTTAATCAAACCAGCACACCGGGCCCCTGTGCACAATCACAAATCATTAAGCGCACATGGTCAACTACCGACGCCTGTGGCAATACTGCGGTGTACACCCAAACGATAACAGTGTCGGACAATGCCGGGCCGACCATAGTCTGCAATAACATCACCGTAAATCTGGATATTTTTGGCAACGTAGTGGTCACGCAAGCGCAACTGCTTCAATCAGTTAGCGACAACTGTGCTCCCGCAAACAACATCACAGTGACGCCTCCAGGGCCGTTTACATTTACCTGCTTGCAGCAAGGAACCACGCAAATCGTTGTGCTTACGGCTACGGACCAATGCGGTAATACCTCCTCTTGTGCAGCGCAAGTGACGGTCAATCCTTTCCAGCGTTGCACACCTAAAATCCTCATTTCTGACCCTTGCGTTTGCAAAAACAACGCCACAACACTCTTTGACGGGCAATTTGGAGAAACAATCAAGATTGAAAGCCTGGCCGGACAAACCTGGACGATAATCGCCGTCAATGGGCTTTATCTTTCCAGCAGCCCTCCGCCGCCAAGTGCGCCAACACCCGTTCCCCTAGGCACACTATTTGTCCAAAACCCGATCAACAGCGGCGATTATTATTTCACCGGAATCCACGTAGACGCTATTGGGTATTCTATCACGGTGCAGAATAATTTAGGGCAAATCGTAACGATCAGCAATTCCTGCCAATACCCGAATCCAACCATTACCGCCGATCTGAACGGCCCGTTCTGCCTGTTCTCCAATCCAGTGACCCTGACAGGCAACCCCGGCGACGCGAACATTGTAAGTCAGGGCTTTACCGTCAATGGCGTTCCAGCTACCGTGTTCGACCCCGGACAAGGCGTGGGCCAATACATTATCGTTTATACCGTGAACGGTGGTGTGCCCAAGGCTTTTGGGCCGAACGACCCGGGATGCATCCAGAGTATAACCGTGTATGTCAATGTCATAGCCACCCCAACAAATCTGGTTTGTAATGACCTGGTGTATTTATCGCTCGACGCGGATTGCACAGAAGACATCTTGCCCGACGATATTTTGGAAGGCACCTACGGATGTTTTGATGATTATATCGTGGAAATTGATCGGACGCTTCCTTACGGCAACGGCCCTTGGGAACCGGGTACTGTGAATGCAAACGACATCGGCAAAACCTATCAGGTGCGCGTGACACATCTCGTGAGTGGAAACAAATGTTGGGGAAATATAAAGATCGAGGACAAGCTCCCGCCCGTGATGAATTGCACGAATTTCTCCATCCCCTGCAACACGCCCGACATTAGCCCCAATTACCTGTTCAACACCTTGGGAATCATTGCGGCGCTCCCTGCTGCAACAGATTGTCAGCCTGTTACCAAGACTTATATTGACACTGAAACACTCAGAGACTGCGCCTCGGGTTTTACCAAAACCATCACCCGCAAATGGACAGCCGTGGACGCAAGCGGCAACTCTTCCACTTGTATCCAAACCATCCATCTCACACGCCCAACTTTAGCCGACCTGAAGTTTCCGCCGAATTACGACGGTTTCCAGGCCCCGGGCTTCAACTGCACGGCTGCTTATCCCACACCCGATTGGATTCAAAGCCAAGGCTTGCAAGGGTATCCTTGGGTGTTCGGCAGACCAGACGGCTGCAACTTCAACTGGGTTTTTACAGATGATTTGATCCCTATTTGCGACGGTACTTACAAAATCTTTCGCAGGTGGACTATACTCAACGCCTGTGCGCCAGGGGTCATACACTTTGAGCAGCTCATCAAAGTAGAAGACAAGCAAGGCCCGGCAATGACCTGTCCGCCAAACACCACAGTTTCGGTGGATCCATTCTCCTGCTGTGGCACGATTGACTTGCCTAATCGCATCATTAAAGATGAATGCTCACGCGTGAACAACATCCGTGGGATGGTCGTGACCTTCGATCCAAATACCGGGCTACAAACCGGGATGTTCACTTTTGGGGGAACGCTTAAAGATTTCCCCGGCAACAATTGGTGGGACAAAGACACACTGGCAGATTTTGGCTACACCCCTTGCTTGCCCATTGGCAACCAGACCGTGACCTATATCGCCGAAGACGATTGCGGAAATAGCAGGTCTTGCACTTTTAGACTCAATGTGCAAGACCTTGTGCCGCCTGTGGCCGTCTGCGACCAGTTTACCACCGTAGCGCTTGGGGATGATGGAAAGGCTGTGATAAACGCGGCTACTTTTGATGACGGCTCTTATGATATATGCTGTTTGAAGGATATCACGGCGGGACGAGGTTCAAATACTGGATCCACGGTGACCTTCACTTGCAACGATGTAGGCAATATTGTCATGATCACCCTCCGGGCTACCGATTGCAACGGGAACACCAATGATTGTATGGTGCAAGCGGAAGTGCAGGACAAGATCAAACCCTCCTGCTTGGCCCCAGCTCAGGTAGCAGTGACCTGCGAGAACTTCGATCCAACCCTCTGGGTTTACGGAATCGCCCAAGTAGCCGACAATTGCTGCCTGGATGCGACTAAGGTCTACCAAGGAGTGAAAGGCCTGACCCACACGGTGGCCTATAACAACTTCGACACGGTTTGCAACAAGGGAACGATTGTTCGGACCTTCCGCGCCTTCGACTGTCACGGACTAAGCAGCCAATGTACCCAGCGCGTCATCGTGACCTACACTCAGGATTACTTCCTCAAATTCCCCAACGACGCGATCGTGACGGTCTGCGATGGTACGGGTAACTTCGGCGAGCCTTTCTTCTTTGGTGAGGACTGCGAACTTCTTGGAGTTTCGTTCACCGACGAAATTTTCACGGTCGTTCCGGATGCCTGCTTTAAGATCGAACGGACCTGGGACATCATCAACTGGTGTACTTTCAATCCGAATCTTGACTTTATCTATGTGCCGAACCCGAATCCTAACCCACAGGTGAACAACCCGGCAAATCTGCCTGGCCCGACGGTTTCTGCTTGTGGCACCTTGGCTCCTTGGGCGCCGACCTCTGTCAGGATCAACCCGACGGATCCGCAGCCGACGAATTACTGCTCTTTCTGGGATCAAAACGCCAATGGCTACAAATACAAGCAGATCGTCAAGATCATTGATGGCCAGGCGCCGACAGGAACCTATGTAGTGCCAGACTGCTCTAATCAAAACTGGCTCACAGTAAATAACGGACAGTTGTGGAACGAGATGTACTGGTGGGATAATGGCCTGCAACTCCACGACCTGTGCGAGGAGCCGACCGATCTTTGCATC
>JACMMM010000530.1 GCA_014379065.1 Saprospiraceae bacterium | reverse complement strand
CCCCTGCACCTCCTGCACAGCCGCTGGGGCATGTGTAATGCCACACACCTGCTGCATTCTGCGGTGGCTCGGGTTGTTTGGCGCCAGGCGGGGTGCCAGGGGCTTGGTCAGGAGCGCTCGAAGGATCGGTGGTGGTTGGAGGAACGGCCGGGCCATGGTAACCCTGGTTGTGGGTAAGGGTAGTGCCGCAAGTCGCGCAAGCGATTGCAGAACCCGCACCGCCTGCACAGCCTTTTGGGCAGGTGTAGTGCCAAACGCCCGCTGCATTCTGTGGTGGTTCTGCGGTGGCTGGATTTGCGCTGGGAGCAGTCTCAGCCCCTGGTGCAGTGGCTTTATTTAGGGCATCCTCGCTCTGGAGGGTTGCATCTTTAGAAGCACCGCTATCATTTTTACAAGATGAGATAATGGCGAGCGTGAAAAGTAAGGTGATGGAAAGAAGTGCGTGAAATTTCATGCGATCAGTATTTTTTGAGGTGCAAAAGTATTGACTTTGGGCAAACTCCGCTTCATTTTTGAATCACCATGTAAGATTCCCGCCGTGACGTTTCACCAAAGAACGAAAGATGATAAATGCCTTCGGGCCATTCTTTACAAATAATTTCCATAGGATGACCGGTTGTTTTACCTGAAAAAACAGTCCTGCCCAAGGTTTCCCGAACTGTTAGCCAGCCACTTTCATCGTTTGTTTCAACCCAAAAATGGTCGCTCGCAGGGTTGGGGAAAATATTCAATGTCATGGGGGTTTGGGGCTGTACGACCGAGAGTGGGGCGAGGTCGGCAAGTGTGCGTTTCCACACGCCATCGGAGGTCATGGAAGCCCAAAGATATCCGTCGTGAACACAAAGCCGGGAAGCGACCCGATTCTGGAAACCATCGTTCCATGCCGTCCAGGTCGTGCCAGTGTCGGAAGAATAAAACACTCCGTCCTTTGTTGCCGCGATGAGGTAGCCGCCGCTTTCCACTAAGTCATTGAAAATCCCTATGCCCCAGGGGAATCCAGTGGTCAAATTGTCAAACAGTTGCCATGTTTGGCCCAGGTCCTTGGAAAACAATAGTTTAGTTCCAAACTGGCTATAATCAGTATCGTTGCTAAAAACAAACACCGAACCGCCTCTTACAAAAAACAAACCTCCATCAAACCACTGAGGGTTTCCGCCGAACCAATGTATTGGGATATCCGTACCAACAGTGTTCCATTGTGCGCCACCATCGCTGGACAGAAACAAACGGTGATCACCAGTTTGAGCATATAAAGTACCCTTGTCATTGTATAATCGAAGCATATAGGTGCCGTATTGGGTTTGCAGTGCATCCATGGCCTGAAAAGTTTGCCCAAAATCGTCAGACACATAGCGGTCTCCCGTACTCCCCACGTCCTGCAAACCGATAAGATTGCCACTTGCAATTTCTAATCGGTCAATCCCTGTAAAAAAAGTAAAACTTTCCACCATGGATTCCGCCCATGTCGTACCACCGTCAACCGAAAACCAAGGCTTATAACTGATACTAACGACCTGATTTCCATTCAATTCCGCATAATCTGAAAAAGAATGGAAAGTCGTAGCCAATGAAATTTCCACCTTTTGCAATTCCCAGTTTTCCTGATCCGTTGCAAGGCGATAGATCCCTTCTCGCCCAGGCGCAAAAAGATGGGAGCCATAAGACCGCAACCGATTCGGCGATTGGGAAGTCAATCCATCGTTGACAGCAGACCAAGAATCGCCACCGTCGTTGCTGCGAAAAATCCCGCCAGCACCGCCGCCCGCCAGCAGCCCTTCTCCGATACTTATGCCGTTGGTGACGACATCGAGGTAGGGCGGCGTGGTTTCCACCCATGTTTCGCCAAAATCGCTTGTTTTGAAAATCTCGGTACCCCAAATACCATAGACCTCGCCATTATGCCAAATCGAACTGAACATTTGATTGAACCGAATCCCGCTCGGGAGTATGGGAAACAACACTTCCCAGCTCAGTCCATTGTCTTTGGAAACGCTGAGTATGTTTTTGTTTTGATATTGAAAAACCATGATCAAACTGTCCTTCGCGAAGATGGTGGATACATTGGAAACGCTCGCAAGCCCTTGCCACGATTGACCGAAATCTGAGGAGGCCATTAAGGAATCTGCATCCCAGCCAAAAATTCGTTGACCATCCAAGCGCAGGTCGCCCAAGAAATTGTGTACAAATTCCCAAGTTGCTCCGTTGTCGCTCGTTCGGAAAGCGCCATCGGGTGTTGCGATCACAACCCACTGGCCCACTATTACTTCAGAAGAAATGGACAAGGTGTCGGGTACGGGAATGGTTATCCAGCTTTGCCCTGCGTCGTTGGAGCGCATCAACCGCATCAAAGGGTCAACAAAGTATCGGCGCACTAGCAGGTTGTGGCCATCATTAGTCAGTCTTGCGCTCCAATAAAATTGGTAAGTCAGGAGGTTTTGCCAGGTGAAGCCGCTATCCGTGGAGAAATAAATGCCGGCGTCGTGTTGTGCGAAAGTGGTGTCTGCGATTTGGGCAAAATGCCCAAACGAACCACCCGGCAACCCCTTTGTTTTTGTCCATTGTGCCGACAAGGAGCCGACGAAAATCAAGGAGAAAACGAGGGCAGAAAAAAGGGTCTTGTTTTTCATGAAAAAACTGAAGTGAATGGGTAAAGATAGATGCCAATAGCCTTTTGAACTGATATTGGGATTTAGGGATAAAATAAACCTTCAGGCAACGCAGCTTTTCTTCCATCTTTTTTCGTATTGTACACCAGGCACAAACCATGCGCGAAAAAAACTTCGACCTTTTGCTTGTATTGCAAGGTTGCCTAAAAGGCAATCGAAACAGCCAGAGGAGGCTGTACGAACAATTTTATGGCTACGCACTAAGTATCTGTCTGCGTTACTCCAAAGGAAGGGACGAGGCAGTGGAAATTCTGAACGACGCTTTTCTAAAGGTATTCAACCATCTTGACAAATACGACACTGCTTACCCTTTCAAGGTTTGGTTGCGTCGTGTCCTGATCAATTCAGCCATTGACTACCACCGTAAAAATCGCAATCTGACCCTCACTTTGGATTTGGCCTCTGCCGTTGAATTGGCCGCAGAGGAAATGCCCCTGCCAAAACTTTCAAAAGAGGAAGATGTGCTCCCCATCCTCCAAAAACTCTCGCCCGCATACCGGGTGGTTTTCAACTTGTATGTGTTGGAAGGTTATACGCATCAGGAGATCGCCGAACTGCTTGGCATTGATGTACGCACTTCGCGGTCCAATCTCTCGCGCGCTATCCAAAACCTGCGGGCGTTGATGACTAAAAAAACATTTGACACTGCCAAAATGAATTGAACACGCAATATTTTTAAAACACTAAGGAACTAAGGGGCACTAAGGTTTGCAATCTAAAACCCCTATTGGCCTTAATGCTTCTTAGTTCCTTAGTGTTTTAGAAAAAACCTTTGTTTACTGCGCATAGAAAATGGAAGATTTATTCAAAGAATTCCGCGACAATCTGGATCGCCGCCCCGAACCTGCGTTTGAGGAGCACGACTGGCAGGATATGCAAGCGCGTCTTGAACGCGATGGACGGAAACACCCCGCAGCCTTTGCCTGGTGGTGGATGGCCGTGCCATTCATGCTCCTTTTGACAGGCTCCAATGCCTTCTTTTTCTGGCAATGGAAAAGAGCGGAACAGCAGGCTTCGACGCTCGAAATCAGGCGTGACACGGTATTTCATACCCGGGTGGTGTACTCTACGGATACGATTTACCGTACCCGCGTGGTGCGGGAAAAAGTGGTGGAATATCAACCTTTTTATGCGCAGAATCAGGCTGATTTGTTTGACACGAAGAACGGTTTGGAGTTTTTGGTTGTAAACCCATCCATGCAGGCGGACAATCTTCAAGTTCCCGAAAACCTGCAACTTCCCGAAAGTTTTAAACTTTCGGGAAGTTCGTTCGAGAATAAACTTTCAGGAAGTTCGGGGCAGACAACTAAAAGCGAACGACTCGCCCAAAACATCGTTTTCCTGCCTCCCGGCGACATGCCGCCCCTGCAATTTCACCGCCGACCCATCAAATTGCCCGATTACAGCGTGTTCGTCCCAGTCAAAAAGCACCAGAAATCTTTCTCTGACCATTTGTACAACGCACGACCAAAGGGTTATCAAGCAGGCATCTCAGGCGGCTTGGCTTACCCGTTTGGGGGCGGTGTGGATTTCAAGTCTGGCTATTCGACAGGGTTACATGCTGCGCTTGAGTTTTCGCCAAACCTTCGTTTGTGGGCAGATGCCGTGTATTTTAACACCCTTTACCTGAGCGATCGTATGGGCGAGGACATCGGAGTGCCAATCGAAGGGCCACCCTCGAATGACTACATTTTTTTGCAGGCAGAAGTACCGCAGCCGTTCTTCCAATATTCGGCGGGGATGCAATACCTGTTTCACAGCAAGCATAGGCTCAAGCCTTTGGTGGGCCTCGGGTTCGGGGCGATTTCACTTTTGCCTTACGATGTGGTGTACGAATTTGAAAATACCAGTTTGGGCCTCGAATGGAACCTCGATAAAACTGTACATCAGCAGGGTTTGGTCTCCAATTTTTTGGTGCTGCCCCTGGGAGTGGAGTATGGGCTCTCCAAACATTGGAATGGGCAAATTCAGGCCCGTTATCGCTACAACTGGAAAGGCGCGGGGGTGCAATCGCCCAATATGTTGGGGATTCAGGGCGGGTTGAATTATCGGTTTTGATTTTTGCCACTAATTGCACGAATTAGCACTAATTGATTCGTGCCAATTCGTGCAATTAGTGGCAAAAAAAATCCCTCACACGCAGCTTTTCCAAAGCATCCGCCCGTATGGTCTTTCAAACTCGGGTTTGTTCTTCTTCAGTTCTTTCATTTCATCACAAAATTCTGACATTATGAAACATTCAAAATGGATGGTCCTGATCGCTCTTTTGACGATAAACGCTTGCAAAAAAGATGAAGTTCGCCAAATAGATGCCAGTTACAACCCGGAAATATTGGCTTCCAATTTTACCAATAGTACCACAATAACAAACCAATATTTCCCTATAGATCTGGGCAAAAAGTACATCTATGAGGGACAAACAGCAGACGGGTACGAACGCATCGAAACCCAACGCATTACAAAATCCAAAACCATTTTAGGCATTGCCTGCGTCGTAGTGAATGACAAAGCTTGGGTGGACGGCAAATTAGTAGAAGATACCGAGGATTGGTACGCACAAGACAATGCCGGCAATGTTTGGTACATGGGCGAATACTCAACTGACTTCAACCCAAATGGAAGTGTGAAAGACCATGACGGCTCTTGGGAAGCAGGTGTGGACTGTGCTAAACCGGGCATCAATATGTTGGCCGAACCAAAGGTTGGGATAAGTTACCGGCAAGAATACTACTTCAACAATGCCGAAGATGAAGCAGAAGTCGTGGAAACCGGATTAACAGTCACCATTCCTTTTGGCACCTTTACCAACTGTGTCAAAATCAAAGAATGGACTGACTTGGAACCCGATCAAATTGGCTACAAAGTGTACGCTCCCGGCATAGGGATGATCACAGACAACAATGAGGTCAAATTGATTGAAATCCAGCAATAACGCACACGAATTATGGTTTTTGCAAAGCTTTCAAACTCGCCAAAATCTTTTTGTTCACTACTACAATAACAGACAATCATGAAAAAAACAATGCTTATCCTCACTGCCTTCGCCGCTTTGGCAGTGTTTCAATGGACTGCCTGCGGCAAAGACAATACCGTGGCAATCGCAGACTTGCCCTCCGCTATTAAAGTTTACGTGGATGCCAACTACCCCGGCTACACCCTCGACGAAGCCGAGAAAGAAACCAACTGCTCGGGCGCAACGGTGTACGACGTAGAGATCGAACAAGGCGAGGAAAACGACCTCGAATTGACGTTCGACATTGATGGCAATTTCCTTTATTCGGAAACTGACGTTGCTTCTGCCGATTTGCCCACAGCGGTGGTGAACAGCATTGCCACCAACTACGCGGGATTCGCGAGTGAGGAGCCCAGCAAACTCACCCTTGCCGATGGTTCTACGCGCTATGAAGTAGAACTGGAAAAAGGCAAGACGGACAAAGAAGTGCTGTTTGACTCGGAAGGGCAGGTAATATGTGAGCAGGACGAGCATTGAAATATGGGTCATTCTCAATTTTAGTAGGCATAGAAATCAAACCGCAAAACCGGAGAACAGGGAAATATAAAACTGCGAAGCGTTCAAGCTCGAAAAAGGCAAGATTTTGGCCTTCTTCGAATCTTGGTGTGCAGTTTTATATTTTCCTGTTCTCCGGTTTTACGGTTTAATTTATACCTGCCAAAATTCGTTGTTACCAAACAATCTCTTCCACCGATTCTATCGGCTTACGCTCAGCGATGGTTTCCGCTACCGCTTGTGGAAAATGATTGGCTTGCCGCAGGTTGTCGGGAAACTTGAAATCGCAGCGCGTTTCAACTTCTTCCAGCGACACCTCGAACACTTTGAACGGCTCCAACTCGAAGGCCTCCAGGCCGGAAAGGTTCTGTGTGAGCAGGAATGCCTTGGCTTTCAGTTTGCCAGCTTCCACAAAAGCCAGCACTTTGAAAAACTCGCGCGGGATTTTTACGCTCCGATACGTCCGGTCGTCGTTGTAGAACACCGGACCACCGAATAGGCTGACGCGCAGATTTTCCACTTCGGCTTCTGCAAACAAGGCGTCCTCCAATTTTCCCCATACCCCGCCTTTTCCGCTCTGGTTGAAGTTGTCCATTTGCGGTGTGATATTGGTAAAGAAAAACGAGTCTTTGTTGGCCTGCTTTGCTTCTGCATCGCTGCCCCAAAGCAGGTCGGCACGTCGAGCAATGTGGCCCCTGTCCAGGCCGTTGTTTTTATAGATCGCATCACCAATTTGCTGGTCTGCGGGAATTCGCTTGTCAAGCGTAAAATCTATCCCCGAGCGGCTGAGCTTTTTGATGCTGTTGCCGTCAATGTTCCAAGCCACCCAGATGGCGAACCGACGGGCCTTGCTCAATGCGAGCGAAAAGTGCGTGTAGTCAATTGTGGTCGAGTTGTTCAGTTTGAACGCATCGGCGCTGTTATCGAGTTTGGGTTCAGCGACCGACATACTCAAGAAGTTCGGGTTGTAGCCGAACGTCTTGGCCGGTGCAATAACAGGTTTGAGTGAAATGTCCAGTTTCTCAAACACCGATTTTGGATAGCAGGCCAATGCGTGCTCCCGATCAATGCTGGAGCTTTCGCCCGCAAAGTGCAGGCCGGCCATCACACTGGTTGCCTTGTTGTTATTGGATTTGAACAGCCAGATCGAACCAGAGTCGCCACCATCGCTTATTTCGCCGTTGCCGGGCAGTTGTTTCGGGTCGGGCGTGATTTCAAAGCAGCCGATTTGCATCACGCCTGTGCTGCCTTCATAATCCAGTTCTACAAGGATATGGATGCGACTTACGATGCCATGCGTCACGCTGGTCGTGCGGCCACTTTTGGTCACCTTGTCGCCCAAT
>JACMMM010000529.1 GCA_014379065.1 Saprospiraceae bacterium | reverse complement strand
GCCTTTGAGCGTAACTGTCTCCCCTACCGGAAAATCTGTTCGGGGATGTTGGCTCAGCGCGTCTAGTTCGCAGACGACCGAAAACTCATCGCCTGTATCGAGCGTGACCTTCGCAGGCCCGCCCTCGGTTTTGGATATCTCTTTTACTTTGCCGGTCACGGCTATGGTTTTGCCGAGATATTTGCCGTTGGCCGCGCTTTCGTCGGTGTTGTACTCCTTAAAAAGTGTGGCAGCCTCTATCGTTGTTTCGGCTTCAGAGCTCGCCATGTTTTCGTGGGGCTTGTTCCAAAGAGCGAAGCCAATGGCAGCCCCAATGAGGCCAAGGCCAAGGATCAAAAGAAGAATGCGTTTTCCAGACATGATATAGAAATATTAGGGTGAGTAAAACTCAGGTGCGCGAACTGCTACTGCTTACGCCCCTGCCCGCCAAGGCTCGGCAGGCGGGAAGGCTTCGGTGGGTAAAACTAATTATTCGGCGCCCCGGCATTTACCCAGGCTTCTATTTTTAGTTTGTTGCAATCAGAAAGCGCTCCGGAAGGCGGCATGATGTTTACCCCATTGCCATAGACACGATCCACTATTTCGTGGTTGAGGGTGAACAACTTCAAGCCGTCGTAAGTATCGAAAGGGACAAACTCTTGCTCACCGCCAGGGGCGTGGCAACTGAGGCAATTAGCCTCAATAATAGGTTTTATGTCAGCACTATAACTGATGCTCACCGTGTCGCAGATTGGCACACCGTACTGTTCCACTTCATTGTCGTAATAACAGGCGGTTTGAGTGAAAACAGCGAGTGCTGCGACGACAGATACCACAAAAAATAATTGTTTCATATTCGAAAAGCAGGAATAAGATTTTTGTTTTGGGTGGCAAAAGTAGCGCACCAAACCCAGAGTTATAAACGGTTTTTGGTTTTTACAATGTCAAGATTTGGCAAATCCATTTGGGGCATTTCTCCACAACTTAATTATTTGGCGCACCAGCTCCAATCCAAGCCTGAATTTTCTGAAGGCTGCAATCGTCAAGTTTTGCACCGCCTTTGGGCATCCAATTCGAACTGCGCGTGAGTGCCGCGTACATTTTTCCGTTAAGGGCCACCGTTTTGATCTCGGCATAGGATGTTAGTTTAATATTGCCTTGTGGATTGCTCCCACTATGGCAACCTTGGCAACGGCCTTGCACAAGCGGTTGGACGAAAGCGCTGAACGTCGCATTTGAAATGTCGCAGCCACCAAAGTTTTCGTCACAGGCATTGTTCTGCCCACCTTGTGCCAACCAAGTTTTGAGCAGGTTAATCTGTGCTTGCGGAAGCGCCGATTTGGGCGGCGGGGGCATACGGTCATCATCATCATTTTCGAGGATCATACGCATCAACTTATTTTCGTGAAAATCGTTTTCGGTGGCGTTCTCCACAGTACTCACAAGGCTTTGGTACGAAATAAGCACCACTCCATCCTGATGATCTTGGGCATTGTGACAGCCGGATTCAGTACAATTGGACACCAAAATGGGTAATATCTGGTTTTGAAAATAAACCGAATCCGGGTTGCAATCCGCTGTTACAAGAGGAGGATCCCCAGGGTTGTTGGGGTCACCAGGTGTTAATGAGGGATCGTGTTTACAAGCCAAAAAGCCAAACGTCGAAAAGGTGGCTAAACAAAAAAACAGAAACGCGTATTGTTGCATCGAAATAAAATTGAATAGAAAAGGGCGTTTATTAGCTCTGGCGCAAGAAATCCAAATCTTTGGAATAATATCTGCCACAAACTCAACGCTTATTCTAACGCAAAACTCTGCCATTGGACACCTTCCAAACGCTTAACCCTTACCGAACAGGTAAAATCAACTGCTGAACATGGATAAAAAGAACTTAAAAAATCGCTTGCGGCAGCTCGGCTGGGCTGGCATCATTTTTTTTACGGTTAAAGGCACGCTCTCGCTGCTTTTTGGCGCATGGCTATTGCAAAAACTCGGTTGTGCCGAATAAAACAGTCTCCCTACCTTCGCGGCTTGTTTGGTGGAATAAGACAAAAACCCACCGCATACCAACATAACCGATTAATTGATAATGCAAAAAAAACTGCTTTCTCTGGCCATTTTATTGGTCAACTCCCTCTTTGCCTTTGCGCAACTTACCCTCAACGTCACCGCTGTTCCAGCCAATACCCCACCCGGTGCGAACATCCACGTGGCTGGCACTTTCAACAACTGGGATCCCAGTGATGCCACCAAAATTCTTACTCCTTTGGGTGGTGGCAAGTACAGTATCACCTTGTCTCCTCCCAATGGCACCGTAGAATTCAAGTTCACGCGGGGAAACTGGGCCACTGTAGAAGGAAATGCCTCAGGCGGCCAACTCCCCAATCGTACGACCACTTACAACGGTCAACCTAAAACCGTAAACATTACCATCCTCACTTGGGAAGACCTGACCGGAGGAAACAATGGCACCGCAGCCCCCAATGTGTATATTCTGGACAATGCCTTCTACATCCCACAACTCAACCGCAACCGCCGTATCTGGCTCTACCTCCCCCCTGATTATCAAACCAGTGCCAAAAAATACCCAGTCCTATATATG
The DNA here is from genome assembly GCA_014379065.1 of Saprospiraceae bacterium. Taxonomy (GTDB): domain Bacteria; phylum Bacteroidota; class Bacteroidia; order Chitinophagales; family Saprospiraceae; genus M3007. The sequence goes on along the minus strand of JACMMM010000529.1, from coordinate 3,586 downwards.
CAGGACGGCCAAAACCTTTTTGACGACAACACTTCCTTCTCTGGCGAATGGAAGGTGGACGAATCGCTCAACCTGCTCCAGGCCCAAGGCGACTGGGGCTGCATTGTTGTCGGCATAGACAACGGCGGCCAATACCGACTTGACGAATACTCTCCTTGGATCAACCCTCAATATGGCGGCGGCCAAGGCGACGAGTACGTCGAGTTCATCGTCAACACCCTGAAACCTTATATTGATGCCAATTATCGCACCCTCCCGGGCCGATTGACCACCGGCATCGCAGGCAGCAGTATGGGGGCGCTCATTTCTATGTATGCCTTCTCCGAACGGCAAGATATTTTCTCCAAAGCCGGAATTCTCAGTCCCGCGTTTTGGTTTGCAGGCGGCACACCTGCCAATCATGTAGCCACGCATCCAAAACAAGGCACCGCCCGAGTTTACTTTCTTTCCGGTGCCGATGAGGAAGCCGATGGCAACCAATCCAACTACGTAGTGCAAGACATGCAGACCGTAGCCAATGCCATGACCACGGCAGGTTTCAGCCCTGGCGAAAAGTCTTTCAACGTTAAATCCGACGGTCAGCACTCCGAGTGGTTTTGGGCACGCGAGTTCCCCGATGCCTACGAGTGGCTTTTTGCCGATTTTACTTCCCCGACCAACGAACCTAGCCGGGCCTCTCTCGCACTCGAAATATTTCCCAACCCCGCCAGTACTTGGGTGCGTTTCGCTGGAATAGATACGGCCGAGAAAATTGACTTCCAAATTATCGGAAGCGATGGCAAACGTTGGCGTGATTCTACGCTTCGCGGTGGCGATCCTGTGTGGACAGGCGACTTGCCCGCAGGTTTTTACTTTGTGAAAGCCAGAAAAGAAGGCGGTGAATGGGGGGTGGCAAGATTGGTGCGACAGTAATCGTTGGCGCGTAATTCATTTCGCCAAGGCAGTATTGTTTTGTCCCTGTGCCGACAAGTACTTCGGCGACAAAACAATACTGCCTTTTTATTTGTCTAACGACTCCTAGTCTAAACGCCTGCTTAAACCTTGGCCAACCCTCACAAACCAAGCCCCCCTTTTTTACCTTTGCACCCGAAATGAGCGATATCATACACCACGAGTGCGGCATCGCCGTACTTCGGCTTCTTAAGCCACTCGAATTCTACCATAAAAAATACGGCACTGCTTTCTACGGTGTACAAAAAATGCAGCTGTTGCTGCAAAAAATGCGCAACCGGGGGCAAGACGGGGCAGGCATCGCCACGATCAAACTCAATCCCCAGCCAGGTACACGTTATATAAGCCGCAAACGCTCCAACGCACCCAACTACCTTGCTGATCTATTCGACATGGTATGGGCAAGGCTGAACGCCGCCCCACCTGAACACCGGGACGACACCACATGGCTTCGAGAGAATATGCCCTATATGGGCGAGGTGCTTATGGGCCACCTCCGCTATGGCACCCACGGCGACAGTTCCATCGAATTGGTCCACCCATTCCACCGACAAAACAACTGGATAAGCCGCAACCTGCTCCTCGCGGGCAATTTCAACATGACCAATGTGGACGAGCTCTTTCAAGAACTTGTCGACCTTGGTCAATATCCAAAAGAAAAAAGCGACACCGTCACCGTACTCGAAAAAATCGGGCACTTCCTCGACGACGAAGTGCAGCGCCTTCACACCTGGTACAAGCCTGACGGCCACTCCAATTCTGATATCAACCAACTCATATACGATAACCTCGATATCCAGCGACTCCTGCGTAGAGCCAGCAAAAAATTTGATGGCGGTTATGTCCTTGGCGGCATGATTGGCCATGGAGATTCTTTTCTGATGCGCGACCCCAACGGCATCCGCCCCGCTTATTGGTATCAAAATGATGAAATTGTGGTCGGCGCCTCCGAACGCCCGGCTATACAGTCCGTATTTAATGTCCGTTTTAAGGACATGAAAGAACTCAAACCCGGCCATGCCTTAATCGTTAAGTACAATGGGAAGGTAGATGAGCTGCCCTTTGTCGAACCCCGCGAACGTCGGGCCTGTTCCTTTGAGCGCATCTACTTTAGCCGGGGCAATGACCGGGAGATTTATCAGGAGCGCAAAAAACTGGGTGAGCTCCTTGCCCGCCCAGTCCTTGACGCGGTCAACTTCGACATAAAAAACACCGTGTTCAGCTACATCCCCAATACTGCCGAAGCAGCTTTCTACGGCTTGATGGAAGGGCTTGAAAAAGAACTCAATGTTTGGAAACAGGAACAGATCCTCGCGCTCGGCAAAAATACTACGGCGGAAAAAGTAGCTGAAATTCTTGCTGTGCACCCCCGCAACGAAAAACTTGTACACAAGGACGACAAGCAGCGCACTTTCATCGCCAACAAGAAAGTGCGGAACAATATGGTGAACCATGTTTACGATGTCACCTACGGTGTCTGCCACGACGACAAAGACACCCTCGTACTGCTTGACGACTCCATAGTACGCGGCACTACACTCCGCGACAGCATTGTCAGCATAACAGCCCGCCTTCGCCCCAAGCGAATTATCATCCTGAGCAGCGCACCACAGATACGGTATCCTGACTGTTATGGTATTGACATGAGCAAAATGCGCGATTTCGTTGCTTTTCAGGCCCTAATCGAACTGCTTAAGGAGTCTAAGCAAGAGCATACCCTCCAAGAAGCTTACCAACGTTGCAAAAACTCTGAGCACTTCCCCGTTGAAACCGTCCAGAATGAAGTGATCGCGCTCTACGATCTTTTCGAATATTGTCAAATCAGCGCCAAAATAGCGGAGCTAGTCCGACCCATAGACCTTAAGCCTGAGCTTAACCTAATGTTCCAAACCCTTGAAGGTCTTCATTCAGCTTGCACCAAAAATACTGGCGATTGGTATTTTTCAGGACAGTACCCCACCCCCGGTGGCAACCGCGTGGTCAACCGCGCCTTCATGAATTTCATGGAGGACAAAGACGTACGGGCGTATTGAACACCATATCAACTCCTTTTGCGGGCTGGACAATTCTATGTTCTAATTTTCTTTTGGCGGGGCGCATCACGCTTCCTCATTGATTTTCAGCGCTTCCGCTTAATAATCACCTCAATCGCGCTTTCCCGAAATAAAGTTTTTTTAAAAATAATTGGCGAGGGTGTTGGTGAAATAAAATTCGTTTCTACCTTTGCGCCCGCTTTGGAAGAGAACGAGATTTGAGAGGCACATTACAAACACGGATTGGTGGATAAAGGCGGGTTGGGTGTTTAAAAAAAGTTGAAAAAATTGAGCGCAATTGCTTGGTTAGAAGATTAAGAGATTGCTACCTTTGCGGCCCGATTGAGAGGAATGGTTGAATGGAGGTTTCTTGGAGCAAAAAGTTGTTCCTTTAAAATTGATAGTGATTGCCACTTTTTTACGGGTGGTTTTTCTATACGAGTTCATTGACGTACTGACAGTGGAAGGAAAAGAGAGGGTGGATGGTGGATATTTTGCAGGTAAAGGAGAGAAGGGTTGGATAAAGCGCTGAGGAACAAAGTTACCCGTTCTGACTTCGGTTGGGGCGGAGGCGAAGAATACACAATGGAGAGTTTGATCCT
>JACMMM010000528.1 GCA_014379065.1 Saprospiraceae bacterium | reverse complement strand
CCCGATTATTTCAATTGGCTGACGTCGCAATTGCTTCAGGTAGACTCCCCAAAGCAAGAGAGTGATTTAATTTTTCTTTATGGCATGAGCGGTGTTGGCAAATCCATGTTGGCAGCGGCGATAGTTCATCAATCGCAACTGCAACAGAATTTCACCGGAGGCATCTTCTGGTTTGATGGCAGACATTCTCTAATCGATCAACTGCGGCGATTGGGCCAACATTTGGGTCTGACGCTGGCAGAACTTCACCAAACCAATAATGCTGACTTGCTGGCCGGAGAGCTTCATCGTCGCCTGGAAGCGCGAAAATGCCTCTTTGTGTTAGACAACGTGATTCACCGTGATTTTGTCATCGGCTTTCGCAAAGTTTCATCGCAAATCCCATTCTTGGTAACGACGCAGGATAGAACGATTGGGGCTTCGTTGAATGCGCAAATGCGCAAAGTCGAATTGTTACCCACCACCAGCGGTCGCATGCTGCTGGCGCAATGGGCTGGTCTGCCAGAGGCAAAGCTTCCTGCAGAGGCCCGTGAAGTGATTCAGCACTGCGGGGGACTGGCGCTGGCATTGGCGGTTTGTGGTGCGAAGCATCGGGACGATCAAACCTCCTGGCACGATCTGATGGCCGCCTTGAAGAATTCCCGACTGAAGTTTTTGGACCACCCTCAAGGAAACGTTTGGGCCTCAATTGACGCGAGCATTGCCGCGTTATCTCCCGATATGCAGAGTCGGTATTTGGAGTTGAGTGTCTTCTTTCAGGAACAAGGAATTCCAGAAGCGGCAGTGTGGAAGCTTTGGCAGGCCCGCTCCAACATGGAGCCGGAGGTGGCACGAGATTTAATCACACGATTAGAACGCCGCTCCCTGATTCAGTGCGAGGGGATCATGCCTCAACGTTTGATCCGCTTGCATGACCTCCAGCTTGGGTATCTTCGACAAGCGTGCCCGCAAAATGAACACGCTCATTTAACAATCATCGCCGCCTATCGCGACAAAGCGTCAGGCATTCTAATTTTCACTCCCGATGACGGTTACTTTCATGCTCACATCGGTCGCCATTTGAAAGCTGCAGGATTGGGAATGGAAATTAGTAACCTGCTCTTGGATTTCCATTGGCTGCAAAGGAAATTGAAAGCAACGGATATTTATACCTTGTTGGCGGATTTCGATTTAATTGAATTGCAGTCTTCACACCGGTTGCTGCATGGGGCGCTTAATCTTTCGTCTTGGATTTTAGCCCAAGACAAAAATCAGTTGGCCTCGGAGATCATCGGCAGACTACCTAGAGTTGGAACGAAAGGGCTGCAAAAACTTTTGCGAGAGGCACGCGCTTTTCGAAGTGTCGCTTGGCTGGAGCCCCTTGCGGCAGCAGCACATCCTGCCGAAGGCCCCTTGCTGAAAACCCTCCTTGGCAATGGCCAGCCAGTGCTCGCGGTAGCAATTTCGGCGGATGGACGGTGGGCCGTATCTGCCACAGAAGATGGAACGATCAGAGTCTGGAATGTCACATTGGGAAAAGCGGGGCATTTGCTGCCAGGACACCGCCAACGGATCACTTGTCTGGCGCTATCCTCGGACGGACAATATGCCCTGTCCGGAGCGGAGGATTGCACCATCAAATTATGGGATGTTCGCGAAGGCCATTTGTTAAAGGTTTTCAAACACTCTGAAAAAATAAACGCAACCGTATTCTCGCTAGATGGTAAATTCATGATTTCCGGATCGAATGATCGCACCCTTAAAGTTTGGGAGATTATTACCGGAAAAGTAGTTCGCATGTTTGCAGACCACGTTGGCGCCGTCACCGCAATCGCCCTTTTTTCAGACGGCAAACGCGTGTTATCGGGAACAACGGAAGGGGAAATCAGGATTTGGAATTGGGAAACCGGAAGCCTAATTCGTTCGCTCGATTTAGGTGGCAACATTTCAGGCGTATCTTTTTTGCAAAACCAAGCGCAAATTGTTGTTCGTTTCTACAGAAGCCTATGGCTCGTGGATTGGGAAAGAGGCGAATTGTTGGGAGACGACGACCATGATGATGAAATCACAAGCTTTGCCGTCACGGCAAATGGCAAAGTTATCACCGCTAATTCATTCTACAATGAGCTTGATGTGAAAACCTTGCCGATTCCAGAGGTCCGTCACCCGCTGTCAGAATTTACCAAGAAATCAGACGCCCCTTTGAAAGATTTGAATTTCGAAGACGTTCCTTTAATATATGATCCTTCAGAGAAACCGCGACCGCATGCTCCTCGTTTTCCCCTGATAAAATCTCTCACTGGCCACAGCACTAAAATCACCTGCGTGGCGGTCACACCCGATGGGAAACGCCTGATTTCCGGCGACAAGGACTCGTTTCTAAAAATCTGGAATCTGGATCACCTTGGAAACAGCGATGGAATAAAAAAACTCGACGCCAATAGCTTGGAAGTAACCTCATTGGCAATTGCACCGGATGGAATGAGGGCCATCACCATCTCATTTCACTTCGAAGTTTGTTTGTGGGATTTAAAAAAATGCAAACCCGTATCAAATACTTTTGAATACGACTTTACTTGTAATGATCGTGTGAGTCTCTCGGCCGATGGTAAAAGAGCGGTTCTAAGGATCGTTAACGTGCTTAGTGTTTATGATTTGCAAGCAGGTAAACAATTGCGCTCTTTGATGGCTCATCCCAAGCGCTCACGAAAACGCCCTCATTTCAAAAGAAGCACGGCCATTACCCCAGATGGAAAATTTGTCGTAGCCGCAACCAGCGAAAACCGGCTCATCGTTTGGAATGTAAATAATGGAAGAGTTGTGGGGCGTTCTGTCAGGCAACGCTATCCCATTTCAGAAGTGGCGATTACTCCAAATGGTAAAAAAGTTGTTTTCATCACCAACGATAACTCGCTGACTTCTTGGAATCTCAAAAATGGCCGAGAACGACGCACACCCAAAATTACTGGGAATCGTTTACAATGCTTGGCCATAGCTCCAGATGGCAAAACTGTCTTAACTGGAACGGCTCAAAAATTGACCGTGTGGAAACTTGAGAATGAAGAAGCTCCACGCCGGCATCGAACGCTAAATTGTGGGGCTCATTACGTGTCTGTAAGCTCAGATGGACGCAATGCGTTCTCGGCTGCAAACAACAAACTTACTGTATGGAATCTTGAAACTATTGAATCAATAGCATCATGGTTTTGCGATCACCCTTTTGAAGCATGCGTATGTTCCCAGGAAAACCCGCGCCTAGTAGTGGTGGCGGATGCTGATTTGCGGATTCATTTTCTCAAGCTAGTTCACACCGACGATCTGGTTGCCGGTAAAAAATCCCGTTTAATGACTAAGTGAGAGTGGCCTGAAGCCTTTGATTTTCCAGCAAAACCTACCGGTGATTTCCATATTTTTTGCATCCGTGATATGCTCCCCTCTTTTTGTAGTAGCGGGAGGATACCATTGGCTCAGAAAAGAAAGATAACCCGAAGGAATTCATTCGCATCAGAGGCAGAATTAAATTTGGCTGAGATCATTGGAATCAACGCTGCGCAAAATCTTATGACGCGCTTTGGCACTCTTGAAGCCCTCGCCCAGTCCTCCATTCCCCGGCTTTGCCAGAACGGCCAGCTTACTGGGAAAAAGGCCCGCACATTGAAGGCGGCTTTTGCATTGGCAAAACTTCTTAGTCCAAGGGATTCCGCGCCGGTGGTTATCAATAATGCCGTGCAAGCTGCTGCTGTTTTGCGGGCACATTTTGAGTCGCTGCACCTTGAACATGTGCGCGTATTGCTTCTCGACCCACATAATCAATTGCTTCAAAATCTCCTGGTCGCTTCCGGTTCTGTCGACAGGGTTTGTGTCTCGCCTCAAACCTTGTTTCGAGTCGCTTTGCAATTCAACGCAGCTTCATTGATTGTGGCGCACAACCATCCTTCGGGAAATCCCAGCCCCACCGAAGCTGATCTAAAACTGGCGGAGCGTATTAACAATGCAGGCAACATCATCGGAATCCGCTGTCAGGACTTTTTGATTTTTAGCTCCCGCCACCGGGCGCGGGCTTCCGATTACGTTTCATTTTTAGACCAAGGCATCATGCCAAACCAATAGTTATGGCAGTTCTGCCCTGTCGTTCGGCGTAAGACTGCGCTTTTGATGCTCCGGCTACGCGTGCAAGCAGGCTGGGCCTACGTTTTCAAAATCGCAGACTTCCGCCATCAATATTTGACTGACTCCCTCGTTTCAGGATCGTTCCACTCCTCTACGCTTCGCCACCAGGCGCGACCTCATGCCCACGCTTGGCGGCTCTCACTTCATTCCGTTCCCCGACGCTGAATACGCTGGAGACAGTCCCGATGACGCGCTCTTGTCATGCTTCATGCAAAAGCCATGAATCCCGCCAGTCGCGCCCGCATACGCGGAGTCAGTGGTAAAATCCTTCCCGTTTTCAGGTCCTTTTTTGCTTCGCGCTACTCATTGACCCGTCTCGTCCCGTCGCCCTCACCAGCCCGTTTCAACCGGGGGCCAGAGCGCGGTTCCCTCTGAAGCCTACGCCCACGCGCCGCCCGGCCTCACGGTCTTTTTGGGGTGAAGGGCGCCAGTCCGAAGACGATCAACAGAGCACAAAAAAAAGACCATGAAAACTACATCACAAAATCCAAAATCAGAGCTACCGAACCGAGCCGATCAACAGTTGAGCACGGGCAGCGCAGCGCAAT
>JACMMM010000527.1 GCA_014379065.1 Saprospiraceae bacterium | reverse complement strand
TCGTCCTGGATTTCGCCCACCAATTCTTCCAGGATGTCCTCCATCGCGATCAGGCCTTCCGTACCGCCGTACTCGTCTATTACCAAGCCGACGTGTATTTTTTTGCTCTGAAAATCCTTCAGCACCCGGTTGAGTTTGGCCGAATTATAGACGTAATGCACCGGGCGCATCAGTTCTTTCAAATTCCAGGTATCTCCCCTGGTGTTGGCTTTGAAAATGTCTTTGGCAAACACGATGCCCATCAGATTGTCAATATCGTCTTCATAAACAGGTATCCGTGAATAGCCGTTTTCGAGCACGGCATTCAGGATTTCTTCGCGGGTACTATCAATTTCAAGCGCAAAAATGTTTTTGCGCGGCACCATCACTTGTTGCGCCGTCAGTTCAGAAAAATCAAAGGCGTTCTGGATGATCTGGTAATTGTCTTCTTTGATGGCGCCGCTCTTGTGTCCCTGACGCACGAGCAGGCGGAGTTCTTCGGTGCTGTGCGCTTCGTGCTCGTCGGCAGGTTGGATGCCAATCAATTTAAGAATTCGGTTGGCAAGGCCATTGAGCACCCAGATAAAAGGGCGGAACATCACAAAAAACGCCCGCATCGGGAACGACACGAACAGCGTGGTTTCTTCGGGCTTTCGGATGGCGATGGATTTGGGCGCCAGTTCTCCAAAAACAATGTGGAGTACCGTGATGAGGGCAAACGCCACGGGCAAGGCGATTTGGTGGGCCGTCTCATCCGGGACATTCCAGCCAAGCCCGTGGAAAATGGCTATCAGGATTTTCGACACCACCGGTTCGCCAATCCAGCCCAGTCCGAGGCTGGCGAGTGTGATGCCGAGCTGGGTGGCAGAAAGGTAGGAATCGAGGTTATTGAGCATTTTTTGTGCTAATCCGGCCATTCGGTGACCCGATTTGGCGCGAAGTTCGATTTGCGAATAGCGCACCTTGACGATGGCAAATTCGGCGGCCACAAAAAAACCGTTGAGGAAAACAAGGAAAAAAGTGAGCAGTATATCAAACACCATGCGTGGAGAAGTTTGGTTCAAACTACTGCAAATGACCGAAATTTTTTTGATGGGGGGTGAAATTTCCCTATGTGCGAGGAATGTGTGACAGGTATTTTATCGCAAATTAACCACAGGTTTAGTCTGCGTTAATTACAGTGAGCGCACTTTTACGCCACAACCAATCTTGGTTATTCACTCCAAAAATATCAAATTATGCCAATCGACCAGTATGGCGTTTTAAAAGGCAGAGCATTTAAAGGCCTGCGAGCGACCAATCAAAGCGAACATTATCAAATCCTGATTAACCAGGGCGCCGGCGCTCACCGGATTGCCATAAACACCAAATCCAGCCTGGCGCCCAGTGAGGTGCTCTATTTTGCCAGCGACGATTTCAAACATGAAATCACGGATGCCCTGCTCCAATCAGGCTTGTCTAACGGGTTCACCGCGCTCGATTCGAAGGCCGGAGGATTTGCCCTGGATTTCGTCCGCCGAAATCTCGTGGCCAGAGATCAGATGACCGCATTGCCCTCGCGCGGCCCTGCTGAAAACGATGACCTGAACGACCGCCTGGATTTCTTTGTGCAGCAAGCAATACAGGATCCCACCGCCACCATCTATGCATTTGGACAGCACTGGCAGGATAGCAGTGGGAGTGATAAGTATTTTCCGGAGATCAAACCCAGCAAAGGCATCCACGACATCCACATGAATCAGGGCAATCCGAAGGGAAAATACTTCGATGACAACGGCACATGGCAAGATGGTGGATTGTTGTTCCATTTCGCCTCCCGCAGCCGCTGGGCTGCTGTCTTTACTGCCTTTCAGTCTCAGTCATTTATCACGGATGATCAAGGAAATCCGACCATCGAGCATCCCAATCCCGTCAGTAAAGCACCGGTTCGGATTATTGCCGCTTTGGTCAACCCTGAAGGCGAAGAGGTTGGCAAAGAATACCTTATTCTTTTAAACAAAAGCAGTCGTCCCGTTAACCTCGACGGATGGCAGATCATGGACAAACTGAACAAGAAGGATTTCATCAGCAACAAGATGATCGAGGCTGGCGACACTCTGCGTATTAAACTGAGCGGTCAGGGCGCGCAACTCAGCAACAAAGGCGGGAACATCACCTTGCTCAACAAGGAAGGACTAAAAATTGATGGTGTATCCTACACAAAGGAAGATGCTTCGGTTCAAGGAGAACTGGTGGAATTGTAACTCAAACAGCCTCTATTTAGCAACCATCCGATACAGCCGAAAGTCATTGCTGCATTTTTTCCCGTAGGGAATCCCTGTTTATAGAATGTTGATTATGCATGTGCTAACCCCGCCAGAGGTTTCCTGATCCAATTTCAGGCAACCTCTGACGGGGTTAGCAAATGATACGCTATGAATGGATCTATAAACAGGAATTCCCTACGGGAAATTAAGTATGCTTTACTTTTGTTTAATGAAAAAACTTCTCCTTCTCGCACTCCTCCTTAATGCCGTCCTCACCCACGCCCAGTCACCCCCTTGGGAAAGGCCCTTGCGCATGGCCTGGTCAAGCGACGGGAAAACTTTCGATCCGCCGACTATTTTTCAGGATTCATCTGGCGTCCCCTGTATGATTCGATGGAAAGGTGACACCTTGATTTGCGCATTCCAGTGGTTCAGGCTTCCGCAAAACACACCGAGCTGGGATCGGGTGGCTGTGAAATTTTCTTACGATTCCGGTCTTACCTGGACTGCACCTACGCCCATTGTGGTAAATGGCTTGCCTGCAAATTATCAGCGCCCCTTCGACCCTACGCTCACGGTATTTGGCGGCGACAGCCTGCGGATCTACTTCTCTTCTAGCGAAGGTATGCCAACAGGGGGATTGAACGAAATCGTGAACTGTTACTCTGCCAAAAGTCACGATGGGGTGCATTTTACCTTTGAGCCAATTGCCCGCGTGGATCATCTCTCAAAACCGCTGATTGACCCGGCGGTCATTTATTTCAACAACGGCTGGCATTACACCGCGCCTGTAGGTGCACCGCAGGAAGGAGCTCATCACTATGTTTCGCCTGATGGATTGAATTTTTCTCCTGTTCCCAGCATCCCCTCTGACAACCAGCACAACTGGACAGGAAATCTGATGCTGCGGAACGAAACGGAGCTGCGTTTCTATGGCAGCGGGCCTTTTATATGGTACAACGCCTCGCCCAACGGCGGCCAGTGGAATGGCTTTGTGAACACCAATGTCCAGGGCGGCGACCCCAGTGTGGTGCAGGTTTCGGCGAATAGTTTTCTGATGGTTTTTGTGGGGAAGCCTTACGCTTCCGGAACGGAAGACAACGATTTTCCGCTAATTGCAGCCAAGGTTTTTCCCAACCCGACCTCGAACACCCTGCATCTTTTTTCGGCTGAAAACTTGACGGAGTACGAGTACGCTATTTTTAACCCGGATGGCCGAATGCTAAAAGAAGGACGCACGAGCGTCAATTATATGAGTGTGGAAGGCTTGCCCAATGGGTTTTATTTTTTAAAAATTAGGTCTGGTGAAAAAATAGGCTTTTTCAGGTTTTTGAAAAACTGAGTGAACTTAGGAGGCAACTTGAAGTTGCCTCCTAAGTTCACTTCACAAAACCACGTAGTGGCGATTCCGTTTATAGAAAACGAATTTCCCCATATTTTCAAAGCTGCGTGACTGCCGAGCCACTACTGTGCATATCGTTTCCCGTAGGGAATTCCTGTTTATAGTTTTTTCAACGTCATTTTCCAAAACCCCGTATGGGGTTTCCATTCGCAGCATCAGGCAACCCCATACGGGGTTTTTAATGATTGGTTCCCATTACTATAAACAGGAATTCCCTACGGGAAACGAAATGCACAGCAAGGTCTCGGCGGTATAGCGTCCTCACCGTGTCACCGTTATCACTTTCCCCGTCACCAGATTTCCAGCCACGGTTACCTTGAGAAAATACGGGCCGCTCGCCAGGTCCAAGGGCAGCAAAATACGCTGTAAACCCGGCGCCTGTATGGCAGTCTGCAAAACCACGACCCTGCGACCCAGCAAATCGCACAATTCCAACAAAGGATTCGCTGGCGACATGAGTTCGTATTGTACCCATAAATAGTTGGCAGCCGGATTAGGATAGACCCTCAGCTGCTGAAGGGCCGATTCAGGGGGATGCTTCATTCCAGATACAGGATTCGCTTCCACCGCACCAATGGAAGGTGGGTTGGCATAACCATGTCCCAAAAAATCAAAACCAGGTGCATTCAGCGCAAGACCTGCCCCGGCAGCCGGGCTGTTGGGTGGAATGGAAAAATCATCGTTCGAAGGGTCAACAAATAAGGGATGGGCGTTGAGAATGCTGTTCGAGTCCACTACCGGAATGTTGGGGCCGCTCCAGTTGGCATCGTCAACATTATACCAAAGGTTATTGGAAAACGCAAAGCTCTCCGGGCGCGTGTTTGGGCCGATGTTGGTCTCGGTGGAGAGGTTGTTGTCTAGAATAACGATGTTGTTGCGAAAGGAGTTGTCGCCACATTCGAGAAAGCGGCTGGGATCCACCGTTTCCTGAAGGATGCGGATGACCCAGTTTTGGGGCTGATAAATCGTATTGTTGACTACTTCCACCTGAACTGCGCCCACATAAGCGATGGGCGCCCAAGAACCGATGATGATGTTGGCAAACACCTGAATGTGGGCTGCTTCAAAATGCGCTGTATCCGGTCGGAAAAACTGTAATCCCGTGCTGCCACCGATATTCAGGGTGCGCTGGCCGCAATTGCGAAAAAAATTGCCCTCGATGCGTACGTGTTCGCTGCCGCCCTTGCATTGGATAGCGTTCGATCCCAGCTCCTCGAAGTGATTGCCCTGAATGATGCCATGATGGCAGCCCACCATATCAATGCCGCTTCCGCCTGCTGCGCCGTTGCGGAATTCGCAGTTGCGCACCTCGAAAGAGTCCAGGCCAGAGAGTTTCAGCAAATCGTTGTTGCCGCTGGCCGACATGTCGCGGAACACACAATTTTCAAAAACAACATGGTGTGCAGGCGTGTCATAGGTGCCGCCATCATCGGTGTTCACCCCATTGCCGGTCTGATGTTGGAAAATAAGCCCAATAATATGGAGATAAGCCGGTTCAACGAACTGTATGGCATTGCCGCCACCTTCGAAAATGACGGTCTCGCCCGGGGCGTTGCGAATGGTGATCCACTGGCCCGGCATACCTTTCAAATTTTCGATGTGCAAACCGCCAGCATAGCTGCCCCCGTGTATGA
>JACMMM010000526.1 GCA_014379065.1 Saprospiraceae bacterium | reverse complement strand
TCGCGTGGGTCCAGCTCGTGAAAATGGTTCCATCTGGATTTAAAATGCTCAAATTGGTGGTCATGCCTGCCGTTTCATACCGCATAAAAATATAAAACTTCGCTGCTCCTGCGGGAAGTCCGGGTCCATGGAACGGCAGTGAAAAGCAAGTGCTCTCATTGGGCGTTTCGGTTTCAGGGCAGGGCGGAAGTACTGCATCCGTGGTATGCACAGAAGTTTTTAGTATTTCTGGCCCGGCATAAGGTTTTTGATTTGCCCACCAAGAGTTTGCATTTAATGTATTGCAGGGGCCTGAATAAGGGTCAACCCGGGTGGCAACCGTACTTCCGCTCCAAACCTCAAAATGAAGGTGCGGCCCGGAGGAATTGCCAGAACTACCCACTCTGCCCAGGTATTCACCCACAGCAACCGTTTGCCCGATTGCTTTAGTGGTAAGCGAATTTTTCTTCATGTGGAAATACAATATCCGCGAGCCATCAGCATGTTGAACGACCAAATAATTGGCATTCAGGTTGTTAGAGGCGCAGTTTTTGTCAAAATTGCCATCTAGTTTATCAACAATCGTCCCCGCTGCTGCAGCGATCACCTCCACTTGATTATTGTCCATTTTGAAAAAGGGAAAAGGCCAGATGCTGATATCCGTTCCACGGTGTCCGTCGTACGTTTTAGAGCCGCAATTGTAATCGGTTATGGCAGATGCATTTGTATTTTGGTCAACATAAGCGCTGATGCCATAAAAATTGCAATCGTTCAGCCCGTTGGCGGCTTTTAGCGGCCAGTTGAGTGGGGTAACCAATAAATTGTCCGGGCTGGAATGTGTAAGCCCCAAAGCAGCAACATTTTTGTTGCATTGCTTTTCAATCAGTTCATATTGTTGGGGGGTGATACACGGGTGGTCTGCATCGTTTGATTGGAGTGGGTATTCTATACTATTTTCAAAGGGCAGCGCAGGCTCGATTTGCGCATGGGAGGTGTGGGAAAAAACACAAAGCAGTAAAGGCAACAGGAGGGTAGTGGTGTTCTTCATTGTTTTAAACTTTTGTGATACAGATAATTACAAGAGGGAACACCTTCTAATATCGCTGCTTTTACACCCCGAGCTTCCGCACAAACTCCCACACCACGATACCAGCCGCCACCGCCACATTCAACGAATGTTTGGTGCCGAATTGCGGTATCTCCAAGACCCCGTCGCACAAAGCAAGTACCTCCGTGTCAACGCCTTCTACTTCATTGCCCAGCACGAAAGCACAACGTTTCTCCTTTTGGAGTGAAAAATCTTGCAGCCAGATTTTTTTGGTAGTCTGTTCAATGGCGAATACTTCATAGCCCTCGTTTTTCAAGGCATGAACGGCCTCCGTTGCATTTGCAAAATATGCCCATTCGACAGAATCTGTGCTACCGAGTGCCGTTTTCAAAATCTCACGGTGAGGGGGCTGGGCGGTAATGCCGCAGAGCAGGATTTTTTCCAGTGCAAAGGCATCGGCAGTGCGGAAAATGGAGCCGACATTGAGCCCGGAGCGCACATTATCCAACACGAGTACCAGCGGGAGTTTAGGACGGGTTTTATAGTCGGCTACCGACATTCTGCCCAAGTTTTCCATGCTAATTTTTTCCATGGCGCAAAAATGAGGAACTTCGCGCTCGGTTTATCAATGGCACACGGATTTGACGGATTGTAGAGATAAAAACAGATTTTATCCGTGCGAGTCTATTTGATCTGTTTGATCCGTGTGCCATTGTTGAAAACTGAATAATTCAAACCCCCAACAGCCTGTTTTATGCAAAAGCAATGATTTTCAACAGGCGTTTTTTATTCTTCAGGTTACCCGCTTTACCCGCCATAGCTTTTTTACGCGCCAAAGTTTTAATGGCGGCGTGGGCGGCGGCGGGCCTAATACTCAGCAACCTCCTCCCCGCCCAATCAATCGTTGATGCCCGCGCTCAACCCCTTGGCAACACGGTCACGGTGCGCGGCATTGTCACCAACGGCCCTGAACTTGGCAAAATCCGCTACCTGCAAGACGGTACTGCAGGCATTGCGGCGTTCCCGGGAACGGGTTCGGTACCAGGATTCGACGGGGTGGTATTTCCGGGCGACAGTATCGAGGTAACGGGAACGATGGTTTCCTATCACGGTTTGTTGGAAATCACTCCGATCGCTTCTTTTAGCATTATTTCCACTGGCAACCCATTGCCTGCGCCCAAATCAATTTCACTTGCCCAAATTTCAGATAATTTTCAAAGCCAACTGGTTGAATTTGAATGTATCACATTCGGAAATGCCGGGGGCACTTTCAACAACGGCGGCACATTTGATATTACCGATTCAGAAGGAGCAACAGCCAAAATCTACCTGCGCAACGGCCACCCACTTGTCGGCAGCAGCATCCCGTCAGAGCCTGTTAGGCTCAGGTCAGTGCTTTCCACCTACGACGATTTTCAATTGCTTCCCCGTACTGCCGACGATTTTGTTGCCTCAACCTGTTTCTTTTTTCCACAAAAACTGGAGCAATCCGACATTACTACCACAAGTTTTCAGGTCACTTGGAAAACCAGTTTGCCCGCTGATTGTGTGCTCCGAATTGGCACAGATCCCACGCCTGACATCCCCTTGCCAGTAACCGGCTATACAACCGATCACGGTTATCTGCTCACAAATCTTACTCCTGGAACCATCTATTGGGTGCAAATAGAAGCCCAGCATAATGGGGAGACCATTTTTTCGGAAGCAACTCCTTTTGCTACCCGCTCGCTCTCGTCCGGACAGATTAAAACCTATTTCAATCACGGCATTGACCCCGCCTTTGCCAACGGTTTTGTCGCAGACGGAGAGACCTATGAGGAGGTATTGAATGAGACCATCGCCCGAATTGACGCGGCCCAGCAAACCCTCGATGTGGCGATGTACAACAATAGCCGCGATGTCATTGTCAATGCCATCAAAGCAGCACAGGCAAGGGGTGTTCGCGTGCGCTACGTCGCTGCACTCGATGCCAGCAATACAGCCCTTGATCCCGCCCCTTCATTCCCGGTGCTTTACGGC
>JACMMM010000525.1 GCA_014379065.1 Saprospiraceae bacterium | reverse complement strand
AGCGTGAACAACCAAGTCAATTGGCAATACTACCGCAATAACGAACTCAGCCAAACCATCCAATATGACGGCCTTACGTCTGACTTCCTGGGCGTGAAAAAAAGCCTCACGGCGCGCGTGCCGGTTACGCCTTGCAACACTTACCACCTCAAACTCGCCATTGCAGATCGGGGCGACGAATCTTATGATTCCGGCGTATTTGTCTCGAACATTAAGGCTGGTTCTCCCGAGGTAGCCATCCAATTTGCCAGCGGTATTGATTATTTTATTGAAAGCTGCACAGGCGACGATGACACGCTCTTCATCAGTCTTTCAAAAGCACCTACGGTGGCTACCACCTTTAATATCAGCCTTGGAGGCACGGCTACCGCAGGCATTGATTATTTGTTGGCCATACCCTCAAGTATTACGTTCCAACCGGGACAAACTACTCTGGCATTCCCGATTATACCGCTTGCCGATGCGCTGTCCGAAGGCACAGAAACCATTTTGATCAATATTTCCAGAAACTACGGCTGTGGTGAAGTGGTGCTCAAGACCTTGGTAGCTGAAATCAAGGACGGCGTGGAAGTGTTGGTTTCTGGCGGCGATACCCTGAAGGTCTGTAAAGGCGATTTCGCGCAATTGAAGGCCAGCGGCGCAACAACCTATTATTGGGAGCCAACTTCGGCGGTCAGCAATGCCTATATTGCTGACCCTGTTACCTCTCCGACCCAGAGCCTTTGGATAAAGGTGACGGGTGCGGTAGGAACTTGCGAGGATGTGGATTCAGTTTTTATAAAAGTCGTCGCGCCGGGTATTTCTGTGACGACACTTACGTCTCCGAACATTTGTATTGGCGGGAGCGTTGAATTGCAGGCCATTGTTGACCCGCCCGGCACAGCAGTGACGTGGTTTCCGGCAGTTGGATTAAATGACCCGACCAGCCTGACTCCAACGGCAAGCCCCAGTTTTCCCATCACCTACACCGCCTCTGTCACCTTGGAAGGCTGCACGGTAAATGATTATGCGACGATTGACGTGGACACGCTGCATTTCCCTGTTTTGATTGCCGATACGGTTTTATGCCAAAATTATCCCTTACAATTAGCGACCCTATTGAACACAACCACGCAATATGACTGGACACCCAGCGCAGGGTTGAGCAATCCAAACATTTCCGGCCCCATTGCGCTGGCAGACCAGACTACTACCTACACCCTGGTAGCCACCAGCCAAAATGGGGCTTGCAGTCAAACCGGGGACGTAACGGTCACCATAATTCTTGCGGATATTGATATTGCTGGGGAATACTTGCACGAGCTTTGTCTTGGCGAAAAAGATACCCTTCAGGTTAGTGCTAGCCCTGCGGGTTCACCCATCACCTGGTCGCCCACCTACTTCTTGGATCCGACAACAGGTTCCACTGTAATTTCAACACCCACGGAATCCCTCACTTACACCGCTACTTACAGTGTTGTGAGCGGCAATCGGACTTGCGTGGTGTACGATTCTGTGCGGGTAAAAGTCGACTCGTTGCCCGATCAGGCGATACGCCGTGTGCTGGATAAAGAGATATATTGTCAAGGTGATACAATTTACCTGATTTCCAAAATCTACGAGCCCGCGAATTTCCCTGGTATTGAGCACGCATGGCTTCCGCATGGCACCTTTTTAACGCCTGAAGATCTTTGGAGTCTGGTCATCTTGGCAACGGATACCTTTACTTATCAACGGGTTACCAGCATTGGCGGCTGTTTGGACACGGCGGATATTTTTGTGCCCGTCTTTATCCCGCCGACGCTGGTGGCGGAAGCAACGCCGCCTATAATTTGCCCTGGTGCTTCCTCGCAAATAGAAGTGACGGTAACCCCGAACAACCCTGATTACGAATACCAATGGGATCCGATGAACGTGGGCTCGCTTTCGTGCCCAGATTGCTTGGACCCCATTGCAATACCTACCCATACAACCCTTTACCAGATCAGCATCAAGGATCTGCCTTGCCCGGCAGGCACTAGCGTAGCGGTATTTGTAGAGCAGTCCCCTCTTTTAGATCTCGCTCAAAACCCCGTTATCTGTTCAACAGGCTCAGTGGTATTGAACAACAGCAGTCAGGTAGATGTGACTTATACCTGGACGCCTGCCATTTTTTTGGACGACCCAGCTTCGGCTAATCCTGTATCCTCGGCTACCCAAAATATTACCTATCATGTAATAGCACAGGGGCCTAATTGTAGTTCGGAAGGCGACGTGACCGTAAAATATTTCAACGCCAGCGTGTTTGCCGGCCCAGACCAGATTATTTGCGAAGGAGCGAATGCAACGCTAACAGCCAGCACTACTGGTGATCCAGGGACGATTCTCTGGTTTCCAACCGACGAGACTACCAATACTATTACTGTCAGCCCGGATTCTTTGCAAGAATACACGGTTACACTTCAGTATGGTGAAGGCTGCAGTGCCTTAGACACCGTATTGGTAGATGTGATTCCTTTGCCGGTGCTCAATTTAAATCCCAACACTTCTATTTGTTTAGGTGATTCTGTGGCCCTAACACTTCCACCCAATGGCCCGGGGACATTCCAGTGGACGCCAGCCACAGGATTGAACAATCCAAACATTCCCAATCCCATCGCTGCGCCAACCGATACCATTACTTATTCGGTTACTGCAAGCAACCAAAACTGCACCGTGCAAGGCTCTATAACCATTAATGTGGCCAATGCCAGCGTAAACGCGGGACAAGATCAAACCATCTGCTTTGGGGAATCGGTCACACTTACTGCAACGACAACAGGCGCTCCAGCAGACAGTATCATCTGGATGCCGGGACATAGAATAGGCAGCAGTATTGAGGTTTCACCCGTGCTGACCACCACATATACAGCTACCCTTCATTACGGCACGAATTGTACCGATGCTGACCAGGTAAAGGTGAATGTGTTTCCGCCGATTGTGTTGGACATTATTCAAGGTGTGCCTGAACCAAAGGATTCCGTTTGCGAAGGGATTGCGGTGAAACTAAGCATCAAAGTGCTCGGTGGGGATGTGGATAGCCTACAATGGACGGCCAATGGCGAACGCATTCCCGGTGCAACGCTCGATTCACTGGAGATAGTCCCTATAGGTAGTACAGTTATTTACACGGTCATCGCCACGGATGCCCTTGGTTGCACAGCAGAATCTGACCCCGTAGTGTATAACACCAAGCGGTGCTTTGAAATACCTAATGCGTTCACGCCAAACGGCGACAACGCAAACGATACCTTCCGCCCAGTGCCGTTTGGCGGCACATCAACGGTGACTACGTTCTTGATTTACAATCGTTGGGGACAAAAGGTTTTTGAGGCTGTTCCCGAGAAAGAAGCCTGGGATGGGCGTGCCGATGGCAAAGACGCGCCCAGCGATGTGTACGTTTATTACATGGTCGTGCGTTTTGGAAATGGGGATGTGGGGGAATATCATGGTGAAGTGACCTTGCTTCGTTAAAGCATGAAAACGATTCGCCCCTTTGCACTCGCAAAACAAATTGCAGCGATACCCTTCCATTTTGTTCAGCACCAATGGAAGGGTATCGCGCTAAGCAAGCCAGAAAAACACTGGTTTGGCCCTCATTGGCGTCAATACTTGATGTTTTGGATGCCTCCAAAGGATGTGCCAGAACAACACAGTGTGGTCGTTTTTTACCACGGTGGAGGTTGGCGCTTGGGGTGGCCGGATCAATTCCCGACGGTCGCAGATTGGTTTTTGCGCCGGGGATTTCCCGTAGTGATGCCTGCCTACCGCTTGAGTCCACGGTTTTCCTATCCTGATATGCGCCAAGATTTGAATTTGGCACTGGGCAAGATTCTGGAACTAATGGAAACCCATGGGTTAAGTCAGAAAAAACTCTTGATAGGAGGCATGTCAGCTGGGGCCACTTTGGCAGCGCACATAGCGTTTAACCGCAATGAATTGGCTGGTCTGGGCATGAGCCAAAACGATTTTTCAGGTTTTTTTTCTTTTGGTGGGCCATTAGATTTGGAAAAACTGCCCAACCTACAGCCCTTGCGCGGCTATGCAGGTGGGCCGCCAGGAAGCGAATCTTTCCGTGCCGCCAATCCTATAACATGGCTCAGAGAATCAGAGAATCTGCCCGGCTTGTTGGTCCATGGCACAGACGATGCTATCGTTCCGTTTGAGAGCTCCGTAAGTTTTTTTGAAAAATATTCCGGCCCCAAAACTTTGTACCCAATTATGGGAGGCTCACACCTTGATTCTTTGGGCTTTGTCCTAAAAGATCGAACGACAGCGGAAACTCTGGAAAAATGGATCAATGGATTGGGCGGTGGCGAATAACATGAACCATATTAGTTACGTTTGAAGATTATGCTTTTAGTACTGAAATCTCCCATCCATGTCGAAAACTCCATATAGGCTTCCTTTCTTGTTGTTGGCCTTGGCCCTTCAGGGTCTCCTCTTTTCCCAAAGCTCCTCTAACTGGGAATTCAAGGGGGAAAAAGAGGGGATTAAAATTTACCACCAAAAAACGCCTGGGCTGCTGCACATCAAACTTTCTACTGCGGTGAAAGTTCCACTTTCTGGTATCGCCGCCCTGTTTTCCGACGTGGAGCATTACAAAGACTGGGGCTATAAAATTAGCGAATCTCGCCTGCTACGCCGGGTGTCACCCATTGAAGTTTGGTACTACGCGAAGTACGATTTCCCATGGCCTTTAGACGACCGGGACATCATTTTGCAAAGCAAGATGCAACAAGACCCCAATACCAGGCAAATTATAGTCACCAACACCCCCTACCCTGCCTACTTACCCGAAGCGGAAGGGGTTTTTCGCATGAAAAACACTTCCACGCGTTGGTCTTTTGTGCCGACCAATGGCGGCTGGGTAAATGTCGAACAACAAATTTCTACGGACTCTGCTGAGGGTGTGCCCGATTGGCTCGTAAAAATGACGGCTGACACTGGGCCTCGTGAAACGGCAAAATCTGTCCGAAAAATCCTACAGCAGGAAAAATACCAAAATGCCCGAGTAGAGCATATAAAAGATTGAATTTCACCTTGAAACTTTTTTCTTTACCAGCCAATCCGTTTGCGCTTCATCACCCAGCCAAAATGTTTTAGTCCCAAAAATTTCGAAACCGTATCGCTCATAAAAGCGCAAAGCAGGCGGATTATCTTGCCAAACGCTCAACCAGATCCAGTCGGCATCCATTTCTATTGCTTGTTCACAGGCAAAATCCAGCACCTGAGCGCCAATTTTACGGCCTTGCATGGCGGGTTCAACATATAGCCGTTCCACTTGCACGGTTTTGTTGCTGGCCAATTCAGGCGGATGCCGGTCAAAGTTCAATTTTAGGTAAGCGGCCAAGGTCTCCCCTTCCCATCCGAGCCAAAAACTGGAGGCTGCGTGCTCCAATTCAAGTCGAAACTGCTCCGAAGAAAATGCCTTTGAACAATACTCCTCAAACCGTACCGGTTCATTATCAGCCTCAAAAGCAA
This sequence comes from Saprospiraceae bacterium, assembly GCA_014379065.1. Lineage (GTDB taxonomy): Bacteria > Bacteroidota > Bacteroidia > Chitinophagales > Saprospiraceae > M3007. Next base: position 1,012 of record JACMMM010000525.1, on the reverse strand, counting down.
TGCGAAAGGTACGCTCAGCAAAGGAGCGCAGGGTTTCTAGATCTGAAGGCAGTGCTTTGGCAATCACCATGATTTATAGTTTAGGGTTTAGAAGTTTAGGGTTTAGATGCTCCGCTTAACGATCTCAACCCTAAACCCTAACCATCTCAACCCTAAACTTCTCAACCCTATTTTATCAACTTAACATTCCTTGCAATGGGCTCGCCGCGGTCGTTCTTGCTAAGCGTGAATTCCACCATGTCGCCTTCGCGCAGGTCGTTGAAATCTGTGTCAATCAGAAATGAAAAATGGAAAAAGAGGTTGTTGGTTTGTGGGAAATTGACAAAACCATAGCCGTCCTTCAAACTAAAAATGGTGCTGCGCTTGGTTTCTCCATCTTCGATCACCGGAACTACTTCCTCGGCATCTGGAGTAACGTTAGGTAAGTTGCGCTTTCGCTCTACAAAAAGACGGCTTACTGGAAACTGCGGGTCGTTGTCGTCGGTGATGACATCCTGCATCGCCAATGGGTAAGTGACTTCTTCCCAAAGCGATTGAGAAGTGACCGTGCTCCTTCGGCGCCCTTCCTCATCGTAAAAGTCGTAATCCCACGCAAATAGCATGACACGAACCCCCAAGGTGTGGAGTTTGCGCACGAGCGGCACAAAATCAGTGTCCGACGCAATGAGTACCAACACGTCGAACTGTTTGTGCAGCGCAAGTTCATAGGCTTCGAGTGCCATCCAAACGTCAATGCCGCGCTCTTGACGTTGGCCAAAATAAGTGGTGCGGACAGGAAGGTAGTGGGTCGTAACCCCTTCCATCATCAGGATATCGTCAAAGAGGCGGTCGTAAAAAAGCCGATTCCCTTCGGTGCTGGCTTCTTGGGCGGAAAGCCTGCCTCGGAAATAGTGCGCGTCCACAATCTGGCAGAGGTGCATGTCTTTTTGCTCCTCCTCAGCTATTTTGTGGCGAATGAATTCATGCAAGCCAGCGATGCTAAGTCGGCCTCGGCGTTCGTGGTGGTAAGCGT
>JACMMM010000524.1 GCA_014379065.1 Saprospiraceae bacterium | reverse complement strand
CGTACACCCGTTTCCCCAAGTCTATCATGCCGTCCCGAAGCTCTTTTACCGTCATGTTGTTGGGTAGAAAATTGATATCGAAAAGCGTGCACCGTTCCCAGGCTTTTGGCTCGATCAGTCTGTTTTGCTTGAGCAGGGAGTCATACAGAGGCGTTCCGGGGAATGCCGTCATGACAGTAATCTGAACCTCAAATAAATTTGCTTCTCGAATAAACTGAAAGACTTGCTCAAAATAGTTGTGATCTGTGTGTTCAAGCCCTAGAATAAAGCATCCATTCACGGTTATTCCGTAACTCTGTATTCGCTGAATATTTTCGATGTAGGTGTCGTAGCGGCTCTGTTTCCAGTTGTTTACCGCAAAAAGAATTTCTTTACGTGGACTTTCCAAGCCTATTAAAATCTGCGCACAGCCACTTCTTTTCATAAGGGCAAGTAGCTCGTCGTCGTCTGCGACAGAAATATCTGTCTCGGTAAACCATTTGATTTCCAGGGGTATGAGCGCGCGCATCAATTCTTTGCCGTATTCCTTGTCGACAAAGGTATTGTCATCGGCAAACTCGATGAAAGGTTTTGGCCAAATCTCTTTGATTCGTTTAATTTCCGCCACGACTTTTTCGACCGGTTTATTCCGAAACAGCGGATTCAGCAAGATTGTGGACGCGCAAAACCCGCATTTCCATGGACACCCGCGTTGAGTTTGCACGGTCAGTCTGTTGTAGCGAGAAATATCGAGCAATTCAAAAGCGGGCATGGTGGCGTTTGCCAGATCGAAAGAAGTTCCTCGGCAATCGTAGACTGGCTTGGTTTGGTTCGCGACAAAATCGGCCAGAAATTGATGCCAATGGATTTCGGCTTCGCCCAGAATAACCGAGTCGGCAAATTCCAATGCTTCGGGGGACTGGGTACTGACGTGGAGTCCACCCATAATTACAAACGTCTCCCGCGCTCGAAAACGCTGCGCCAAGGTGTATGCATCTTTTATCTTCGCACTAAAACTCGAAATCGCAACGAGATCAAATTGGTGAAGTGAATCATCAAAGTCTTTCAGTTCGGGAACTTCTACATACGACATCTCGTATACATTCTGGGCCGCCTGTCCCTCGTTAAAATCGCGAGTCATTCCGGCAAGGGTCAACAATCCAAGGCTGGGCAGGCTTGCAATTACTTGGCTTCTCTCGACAAAACCCGGCAGGTTCAGCCCAAGGGCCAAGAGCTCTTCGTCATTGCAACGGACTCCGCTGATGGCGATAAACCCAATTTTAGGCATAGATCAGCCCCCACAGAATGAGTAGTGTTCCAATAATCAGTGTGCTAACCGGGATAAAAAACAAGAATCGAAAAACACTTTTGAATGCACTTGCGAAGCAAATTGTTGGCATGGCAATCTGGCCAACTATCCACAACAAAACACCCCAGTACACCGACTGGGCACTGACCCCCAGAACCAGGAACATCAGTATTAGCAAGGTGTTCAAGATTGGCAGGCCAAAACACGCTATGTGACCCAATCGCAAAATGCGCCTTGGAAACTCGTTGTAGCCACCAAACCACTCGGTTTTGTAGAAAAACAGGCCCATAAGTGCACCAGTAATGAACCCTACTAGTACCAAGGACCACGAAACCAACAAACTTGATTTAAACAGCAAATCGATCTCATTCATAGTATTTATTCTATTTCATCAACGCTGTTTTTGCAAAAAACCAATTGTCACAATGTTCGTGTTGCTGTTCGTCCCAGCCCTGCTTTTTCTAATTGATAGCCTTAGCCCCAACCTGCACAGTGTTGTCTATAACTCGAACATTCCATTTTTTAAGCTGAAACTCCGGGTTACCACCTAAATGATGCCCATCCACCAAGGAAAACTGATTCTTATGAAGAGGGCAGGCCACTTTGGGCTCGCCTTTTGCGTCGCCGATGAGGCCGCGTGAAAGCACCATCTGCTTTTCGTGTGGACAGCGGTTTTGAACAGCGTACCAATCCTTGTGATCAAAATTGAATACGGCTATTTGCTCACCATCCACCAGGACACACGCACCACCATTCCGGGGAAAATCATCCACGGTGCCAACAGCTACAAATTTTTCGGTACTGGTTTTCACGATCCTGCTCCTGTGGGCATAGGCAT
>JACMMM010000051.1 GCA_014379065.1 Saprospiraceae bacterium | reverse complement strand
CGCTCGACATGGAAGGACTTTTTGCTAAAAAAAAGGTTGCGAAGGGCGGGTATGGGGCGGATATGGTTTTCTACAAAAACGGTGTGGATGCTCACATAATGGTCAAAATCAGGGGGCAAATCGGACACCTCAAACCAATGTTTGCTCGTGTTCATGGAAAGCAACGTGACCTCGTGGCCGAGTGCTGCATAGGCTTTTGCCAGATAAGTGACGGCAATGGCTCCCCCATCTTTGAGTGGATAGGGGAATTTGTGACAGAGTTGGAGGATGCGCATCACAGAAACATCTGCTTTAGGGCCGACCATAGTTGGGTCTTTTTAGCCTTGTCGGATTCTATGGCCGAAAGCTTGTCAGCAAACAGCCACGTACAGCCATAAAAAGTGAGCGGTTGGTAGGCATTAATCTCAAACGAAAGGCCCAATTGGGCGGGCGAAAGGCCAAAGACGAGCACTTGTTTGGGTTGATGTTCTGCCAAGTCAGGCCCGAGCGCACGAGCTTCGGTCGCCGGGATTTCGGCCAGAAAGGTATCCTTAGCCAAGTTCAATTGGGCGGCAGTCAACACTTTATCCAGAAAATCTCGATTTGTCACAGCACTAGACTCCTTCAGAGCCAATACCGCTACTTGCCGATCAAAGCCTCCTTTTGCATCGGCAAGTGCGGATTTTTCAGCCGTGAGAAATAGCAGTTCGTTGGATAGGAGCATGGCGAGGTTTTATTATTGGGATATTGGGATATTCAGATATTGGCAAAAAACTAGTGTTTTTGGGTCGAAAATGGATTTGTTGAAAGGTTGGCCAAAGGTAAAAATTCTCCGATGAGTGCGACCGAGAAGGTTTTGTCCCGTGATTTTGATGTTGCGGAATTTGGCAATAAGACCTTCCGCATGGCCTGCCACATCCGTCGTTTTTTGTGGGCAAAAAATTGTGTCCCGAAATTTTGACCTATTTACATACAAAGTTTCAAGTTATTCTCACCACATTTGCCCGTCGCAGAATGCCAGATAAAACGGTTAAATTCATCACTAAACTCTAACTTTTGTATGAAGCAAATTAACAATTTGGCGCTCGTCGTCCTCCTACTCCTATTTAGCGCTACTGTTTGGGCGCAAAGTACCCTTGAAGGCAAAGTTTCAGATAACAACGGCGAAGCACTTGTGGGCGCTTCCGTGGGTGCCGCCGGTACTGGCAAAAGCACCTCTACTGATGCCAATGGCAAATATTCTCTCACACTACCTAATGGTAGCTATCAAATCAACTTTGCTTACACGGGCTTCAAAACACTCTCAAAACCTGTCACTTTAAGCGGTGGCCTCATGACATTCAATGTAAGTCTGGAATCCTCTGATCTCACCCTTGATGAAGTGGTGATCAGTACGGGTAGCCGCGCAACACAGCGGACTATTACCGATTCGCCATTGCCGATTGACGTGATTTCGGTAAAAGATTTGCAGCTAACCGGGCAAAACAGTTTTGACAAAGCGTTGCAATACCGGGTGCCTTCTTTCAATTCGGTAAACACCCCGGTAAACGATGCCACCACACTGCTCGACCCCTACGAAATCCGGAACATGGGGCCCAGCCGTACGCTCGTGCTCATTAACGGCAAGCGCAAAAACCCTAGCGCTCTGCTATATGTGCAGTTCTCGCCTGGTCGTGGCGAAACGGGCGTTGACCTCAACGCTATCCCAACGGATGCCATCAAGCGTGTGGAAATCTTGCGGGACGGTGCTTCGGCTCAGTATGGTTCTGACGCTATCGCGGGTGTTATGAACGTGATTTTGAAGGACCGTTACGAATACTCCACCCTCAACCTTAACGCAGGTATCACAGGCGAAGGCGACGGCGAAACCTATGGCGTTTCGCTCAACAGCGGCACCAATCTTGCTGGTAGAGGCTTTGTGAACTATACGCTGAACTTTACGCAGCAGGAAAGCGCGGTGCGTTCTGGTAAAGTTCATGTACCAACTGAGATAGCAACCTTTGGCGGCTTCCCCGAACAAAATACGCTCATCGAGACTTATCTTCGGGACGACCCTACGGGCGGAAACATCAACGGCACGGGCGAAGTAAGTGCTGCGAGGTTCTTGATCAATGGTGGTATTGATATCAATGAAAGCAGTCAAGTGTATGCTAATGCAGCGTATGTAACCAAAAGAGTGCTCAGCTACGCCAACTTCCGTACACCTTATTGGCGTCAAGACCGTGGCTTGCTCCACAGCGTGACCGACAATGGCGGCAAAAACTATATCACCACAGCAACGCTCGCTTTTCCGGAAGACGACCCAAACATTTACAAGGGCTACGTTGGTTATGTGCCAACTTTTGAAGGGGATCTGACGGACTACAACTTTACCGCAGGCGCGAAGAACGAAACCAATGGCTGGAAAAGCGACCTGAGTTTCACTTTGGGCGGAAACAAACAAACGTACACGGTTGACAATACCGTGAACCGCACCCTTGGCCCGGCAAGCCCTACCCGTTTCAAACCGGGCGGCTACGGATTCAACCACACGGTAGGCAACGTGGACGTTACCAAATCTATTACCGACGCATTTGGTATCGCTTTCGGTGCGGAAGCCCGCTCTGAATCATACACGATTATTGCAGGTGATGACGCCTCTTACACAGGCGAAGGCGCCAACTCTTTCCCGGGCATCAACGCCGCCAACGCTGGCACCAACAGCCGTTTCAACATCGGTGGTTACATTGACCTGAGCTACGACATCACAAAGGATTTCCTCATCAACGGCACGTTCCGCACTGAAAACTATAGCGACTTTGGCAACGCCAATGTGTACAAATTTTCTTCGCGTTACAAACTCCTCAACGACAAGATCGTGATTCGCGGTTCGTATTCCACGGGCTTTCGCGCACCGAGTCTGCACCAGATTTATGCACAGTCCACACAAGCAGCATTCGTGGGCGGCACTATCCAGTTGTCGGGCCTTTTCAACAACCGCAGCGCACAGGCTCGGGCATTGGGCATCCCAGCCCTCCGGCCAGAAGAATCTACCAATATTTCGGTCGGTCTGGGCTTGAATCCCATAAAGAATCTAAGCATTTCGCTTGATTACTTCAAGATTGACGTAGACGACCGTATTGTGTATAGTTCGTCCATTAGGCCAGCTTCCGGTGATACCACGTCTACCTTGTTCAATATTCTCAGGAATGGTGGTGTAAGTACCATCCAATTCTTTATCAACGGTATCAATACCAGCACTTCTGGTCTGGACTATGTGGTGTCTTACCGCAACATCGGCCTTGGCAATGGCAACCTGAACTTGAACCTCGCGGGTAATTTCATCCTCGAAAATACGATCAACGGTTCGCCCAATGAGCCAAGGCCTATCACAGATGCGGGGTCAAGTATCCTGAACGCACAAATCCGCTCTTTGCTGACCGAGAGCCGCCCAGAGTACAAGTCTATTTTGGGGCTTGATTATACTATGGGCAAATGGTCGTTTGGATTGAACAACACGTTG
>JACMMM010000523.1 GCA_014379065.1 Saprospiraceae bacterium | reverse complement strand
CGAACGCAGGTTTTTGGGGATGCAAAGTCGACGGAAGGCATTTTACATAAACCTGCCTACTGCCCCTGCCCCTGCCTACTGCTTCTGCCTACTGCTACTGCCTACTGCCTACTGCCTACTGCCACTGTTACTGCAAACCTCCCCTTTTTCATTTTCAAAAAAACGTAGATCCAAGGTTTCGCCGTCAAAAACAGCATAAGAGCAATGGTGAAGCCATTCGCCGAGGTTGAGATAACGGCTGCGCCCGTTTTTTAGCAACCAGTCAATAGGCAAATGGCGGTGGCCGAAAATGAAGTAGTCGGGTTCTATACCGAGTTCAATTTTCCTATTGCAATACTGGAGCAGCCACTCGTTTTCTTCGCCGAGCCAGGCGCGTTCTTCGGGCGGGGTGGCTGCGCGGCTTGTTTGAGAAGAGAAATTAGCGATTCGGATGCCAAGGTCTGGGTGAATCCAACTAAAAAGCCATTGGCTAAAAGGGTGCACGAATACTTTTTTCATCCGTTTGTAGCCAAGGTCGTTAGGCCCCAGACCATCACCATGACCAATAAAAAACGTTTTGCCGTGTATTTCACGCTGAATGGGCTTCCGATAAACGGGGATGCCAAACTCCTGTTCGAAGTATCCAAACATCCACAGGTCGTGGTTGCCCGTGAAGGCATACACTGGAATGCCGGCATCACGCACCTCGGCTAATTTGCCCAAAAGACGGCTATAACCCTTGGGAATCACAGTTTTGTATTCAAACCAAAAATCGAACATGTCGCCCACGAGATAAATCGCCTCGGCTTCGGGCGCTACCAAATCGAGCCATCGGCACACTTGTCTTTCTCGTTCTGTGCTCGTGAGCCGTGCATCCACGCCAAGGTGGAAATCGGAAGCGAAAAAGGTTTTTTTGCGCATAGTATTCACGCCACAAAAGTACTCAAGCTTGCCAACTGAAACTTGACGTTGTTCGCACCCTTCGTACATTGCCGCCCTAAAACGTACATTGGACATTGGATGTTGGACATTAGACGTTGGTTCACTGCTTTCTTACGGTTTCAATCCAATGTCCAACATCCAAAGTCCAAAATCTAACATCCAACTTTGCATGAAACTCTCTATTACCCTATTGATTGCCCTTGGCGCATTGGCTGTAACCACGGGCGTACACCTTATTCCGGGCCTTGACCAGACCGTTTTGATGGTTTTTCGATGGCTCACGATAGCTGCTATTTGCGCATATGGCTGGACGCGGAGCTCGCTGACCACCTGGATTTTGATCAGCATGGTCGTCGGTTTTGAAGTTGGCCTCGACATGGGCAAAGCCGCCAAAGACTTCGATGTGCTGAGCTCAATTTTTATCCGGCTCATCAAAACAGTGGTCGGACCGCTGCTTTTTTCCACCTTGGTCATCGGTATTGCCGGCCAAAGCAGTGGCAAACAAATGGGGCGTATCGCCGTCAAAGCTTTTACTTATTTTTTGGCGGCTACCTCTATAGCCTTGGTAATCGGGCTTTTAGCCATCAATTTCACGCAAGCAGGCGCAGGGATTCAGCGCAGCGATTCGAGCGATAAGGTGACGGTGTCGGCTTCAGAACTACAGGCTAAGGTGGACACCAAGAAAAACGAGGCACAATTGCTCTACGGCGACAAAGTGGTTACCATGAAGCCAGCCGATTTCAAACTGGATTGGAAGTACACGGTGCTGCACACATTCCCTGAAAACGCTGCCAAAATGATTTACGAAGGCGCTGTGTTGCAAGTGGTGATTTTCAGTTTGTTATTTGCCTTAGGACTTCGACAAGTGTCTGACCACCATCGAATGGTGATGATCAACTGGTGTGAATCGCTTTCTGAAGTGATGTTCAAGTTTGTGGGCATCATCATGTATTTCGCACCCTTTGCAGTGGGCGGCGCACTGGCCTCTACCATCGGCGACAAAGGGCTGGGGATAATGGTGAACCTAGCCAAACTGTTGGGTACGCTTTACCTTGCTTTGTTCGTGTTTATTCTGGTTGTTTTTGTGCCCGTGTTGTATTTCTTCAAAATCCCTGTCAAAAATTTCCTGCGGGCCATTTACGAACCCGCATCTCTGGCTTTTGCTACCGCAAGTTCGGAAGCTGCTTTGCCACAGGCCATGACCGCCATGGAGAAATTTGGGGTTCCACGCAAGATTGTCTCTTTTGTGATCCCCACCGGCTACAGTTTCAATCTGGATGGCTCTACGCTTTATCTTGCATTGGCTTCCATGTTTTGTATTCAAGCAGCAGGGCTTTCAGATGTGTTCACTTGGGATAAACAGTTGATACTCATGGCCACGCTGCTGCTCACGTCGAAAGGGGTGGCCGCAGTCCCGAGGGCCTCACTGGTCATTTTGACCGCCACGGTGCTACAATTTGGCATCCCTGAATGGCCCATCGCCATCATTCTTGGCGTGGATGCACTCATGGACATGGGCCGCACTTGCGTCAATTTGATCGGCAACTGCCTCGCATCGGCGGTCGTGGCGCGCTGGGAGGGGGAGTTTGATGATGAAATGGCAAATCAGGTCTGAACAAGTAGTCAACGGTCTATAGTCAATGGTCAACAGTCAACAGTTAACAGTCAACAGTCAACAGCCAACCAACATCGCAATTTTCGCTTCTGGAGGCGGCAGTAATGCTCGCAAGATTATTGAATATTTTAAGGATTCGTCCGTAGGGGAAGTTGCTTTGGTTGTGTCAAACAAACCCAATGCAGGTGTCTTGGCTATTGCAGCGGAACATCAAATTCCGACGCAAATCATTGACCGTCAAGGTTTTTACGAAACGGAGAGTATTCTAAAAATTTTGGAAGAACACAAAATCGGTTTCGTGGTACTGGCGGGATTTCTTTGGCTTGTGCCGGGATATTTGGTGCGGGCCTTCCCAAAGCGCATACTCAATATCCACCCCGCTTTGTTGCCTAAATATGGCGGGAAAGGCATGTACGGCCACCACGTCCATGAAGCAGTAAAAGCAATAGGCGAGACAGAAACGGGTATGACCATTCATTTTGTAAACGAGCATTACGACGATGGCGACATCGTTTTTCAAGCCAAATGCCCCGTTGCGCCAGCGGATTCTCCTGAAGATATTGCACGGAATGTGTTGGTTTTGGAACACCGGTTTTTTTCTGAAATCATTG
>JACMMM010000522.1 GCA_014379065.1 Saprospiraceae bacterium | reverse complement strand
TCCTCCCGCCAACCTCGATTCAATCAGTATGGCCGAATCCTTGCATACATTTTTCAAATGGTATGGCGAAACAGGCGAGCAGTTGATCACGAAAATTGACTTTGTAAACACTTCTGAAAAGCACCCCACCCTTGATTTGAGCGTGTTGGCAAAATATCTTGGAGAATTTTCAAAAAGCGGGGCGATAAGTACGGAGTTCATACAAAATGAGACCATATATTACCGTGCATGCAACTTCGCTTGGGAAAATGAAAACTCAAACGAGGTCATCACAGGTTTTGAGGTGGATCGGTACTACTGCCAGCAGGATGGGGATGTTCGTGAATTTCAGACCGCCGGTATTTCTTCCAAGATAAATGGAGACCGTGCTTTAGTGCAACTTTTGCTTGACCCAAATGGCCCAAATGGTGGCCCGAGAAATTTTGAAATGAAAAAGGAAAACGGCAAATGGCTGCTATCAAAAAATGGCTGTAATGCTATACTTGAAGACTGATCCGTTTTGCCAACCTATTAATTTGCCCATCGGCACTCCACGAATCCCCAAATCAACAAATCACCATCACTCATGACCGCACTCTTACTTTTCAGTTTCGGGCTAATCATAGAAAAAGCCGTTTTAATCATCGTGCTCTTTGCCGTCACACTCGGCGTGGCGGCTTATTCTACTTATGGCGAGCGCAAAGTCGCGGCCTTTTTTCAAGACCGGCTTGGCCCCAGCAACGCAGGGCCATGGGGGATTTTGCAACCACTCGCAGATGGGGTCAAGATGTTCACCAAAGAGGATTTTGTGCCCAACCAATCGGAGCGTTGGCTTTACATTCTAGCGCCGGGAGCCTTCATATTTGTCGCTTTGATGGCCTCCGCCGTCATTCCATGGGGAACAACCCTCACTTTGGGCGGACTTAACTGGAATCTCCAAGTTGCAGATGTGAACATTGGGATTTTATATGTCGTGGGCCTTGCATCACTTGGGGTGTATGGCATTATGCTGGGGGGCTGGGCTTCCAATAACAAGTTTTCCCTTTATGGCGCCATCCGTGCCAGCTCGCAGATGATTTCCTATGAATTGGCCATGGGGCTTTCGCTCATCGCCATTGTGATGTTGAGCGGGTCGCTGAGCCTCAAAACCATTGTGGATCAACAATCTGGGATGTGGAACGTGGTGTATCAACCCCTTGGTTTTATCCTCTTCCTGACCTGTGCCCTCGCAGAGTGCAACCGCGCACCCTTTGATATGGCCGAGTGCGAAACGGAACTCATTGGTGGCTACCACACGGAGTATAGTGCAATGAAACTGGGGTTTTTCCTGTTTGCCGAGTACATCAACATGTTCATTTCCTGCACGGTCATTTCATGCTTGTATTTTGGCGGCTACCACTTCCCCGGAATTGACCCGGGTTGGCTTGGCGGATTGATGGGGCCGATTGTTTTGCTTAGCAAAGCGTTCTTTTTCATCTTTGTCTTCATGTGGATCCGCTGGACGATCCCGCGTTTCCGTTATGATCAATTGATGCACCTGGGCTGGAAATCGCTTATTCCATTGGCGATTGTGAATATGATGCTTACGGGGGCGGGGATATTGTGGCTGGGGAAATAAATCTTTTTCAATTCAGAAATTATGCAACTCACACAACGCTCGAAAAACGTCGTCAACAAAAAAATGACCTTCATGGAGCGCATTTACCTGCCCGCCATCGCCAAGGGAATGTGGATAACGCTCAAGCACTTTTTCAGAAAGTCGAATACGGTTTCTTATCCAAAGGAGCACCGCGAATTTGCGCCCGTCTACCGGGGCTGGCACGTATTGAAACGCGACGAACAAGGCCGCGAAAACTGCACGGCTTGCGGGCTTTGCGCCGTGGCTTGTCCGGCGGAGGCCATTACGATGATCGCTGAAGAGCGTCAAAAAGGTGAAGAGCATCTCTACCGCGAAGAAAAATACGCTGCGGTGTACGAAATCAATATGTTGCGCTGCATTTTTTGCGGAATGTGCGAGGAAGCTTGCCCAAAAGAGGCCATTTTCCTGACAGACCGCCTTGTGCCGAGCGATTATGTTCGTCAGAACTTCGTGTTTGGCAAAGACATGCTCGTAGAAGGCGTCGAACCCGATAAACGCATTGACGTCACTAAAAGACAAAACACCTGACCGAAAAAGCAGTGGTAAGTGTTGAGTGATAAGTGGTTACACCATTCACTTACGATTATTTATCACTTACCGCTTAACACTAAACACTAAAAATGGCCCAATACCTATTCCTAACCCTCGCAGCCATTTCGATTCTCACCGCGCTGCTCATGGTTCTTTCCAAGAACCCCGTTCACAGCGTGCTGTACCTGATTCTCACGTTTTTTGCGATTGCAGGGCAGTTTATTCTGCTTAATGCACAGTTCCTCGCTGTGGTACACATCATCGTGTACGCAGGGGCCATCATGGTGCTGTTCTTATTCGTGCTGATGTTGCTGAACCTGAGCAAAGAAACCGAGCCACAAAAATCCACCAAGTGGAAGATCAGCGCAGCGATAACTTCGGGAATGTTGCTAGTGACTTTAGTTGGCGCTATGCGCGGCGGTATTCAAGTGAATATTCCCGAAAATGGTAGCAACAAAGTTGGCCTCGTAGAAAATCTTGGCAAAGTGCTGTTCACTGATTTTGTGGTACCGTTTGAGATTGCGGGGATTCTGTTTTTGGCGGCGATGGTAGGGGCGGTTTTGGTGGGGAAAAGGGATTTGCAAGTTTAAAAACACAGAATATGCTAGAAACAATACGTTCTATCCCCATTGACTACTACGTTTACTACGCTACCGTGCTATTCGTCATTGGCGTGTTCGGGGTGCTTGTGCGCCGTAACGCCATTGTCGTGCTCATGTGCATCGAACTCATGCTCAATGCCGTGAATCTGCTATTGGCAGCGTTTTCCACTTACTTGTCTGATGCCCAAGGCCAAATCATGGTGTTTTTCATCATGGTGGTGGCAGCAGCCGAGGCCGCAGTCGGATTGGGCATTCTGGTGATGATTTACCGGAATACAAAGAGCACGGATATTTCACTCTTGGATAACCTCAGGAATTGACCATGGAAAAAGTCATTCGGATCGTAAAAAAAGGGTCAGACGACTCCAATTTGGACTACTGGCTTTCGCTCAATTACTCTGAGCGGATGCAGGAGTTGGAGAAGATCAGGCTCGAAGTCAATCAACGGCTCTATGGAGATTACAAAGGATTTCAGAGAGTTTTTAAAGTTGTTAAACGAAAACGGGGTTAAGTACCTCGTGGTCGGAGGCTACGCGGTTAACTTTCACGGTTACCCACGCTACACAAAAGACATTGACTTTTGGATATGGCCTGACCATGCAAACATCGAACGTTTGCTCGTCGCGCTGCACGGCTTTGGTTTTGGCGCGTTAGGGCTGGGCGTCGAAGATTTTACCAACCCCGCAAATATCATTCAACTTGGCTACGAGCCTTATCGGATTGACTTGATGACAGAGATCGAAGGACTTGATTTTGAAGAATGTTATGCTGGGCGAGAGGTGCATCAATTGTTTGAAGTGAAGGTTGATTTTATCAACTTGCCCAAATTGATTGAAGCCAAAAGAATAGCAAACCGCTTGCAAGACTTGGCCGATGCCGAGCAACTGGAAAAAATTTTTAGAAAGAAAAACAAGAAGTAAATGTACTCTGGACTTCCAAGTCCGGGCACGCACATTTCCGGACTTGGAAGTCCAGAGTACAGATACACGAATTGACATGAACCAACTCATACCACTTATTCCCTTCCTGCCGCTCATCGGCTTCGCGATCAACGGCCTGTTTGGCAGACGCCTGAGCAAAAACCTCGTCGGGCTTATCGGCAGCGGCACTTTGTTGGCCTCTTTTGTGCTGAGCCTGATGTGCTTTAATGAAGTAGCCGCCTCTGGTCCAATTCAGGTGACGCTGTACAACTTCTTCACGGTGGGCAATCTGAGCGCCGATTTCGGTTTTCTAGTAGACCAGCTCTCGGTCTGGATGATGCTGATTGTGACGGGCGTGGGCTTCCTGATCCATGTGTACAGCATTGGCTATATGCACGACGACGACGGCTTTTGGAAGTTCTTTGCTTACCTCAACCTGTTCATTTTCTCCATGCTGTTGCTCGTCATGGGCGACAATTTCCTGATGTTGTTCTTTGGCTGGGAAGGAGTGGGGCTTTGCTCCTACCTACTCATTGGGTTTTGGTACACCAACCTCGAATACGGTAAGGCGGCACGCAAAGCCTTCATTATGAACCGCATCGGCGATCTTGGCTTGTTGATTGGGATGTTCATGATTTTTCAGACATTCGGTAGCCTCAACTTTTCTGAAATCTTTGCCGCACTGCCCAATATCCGCCTCGACGCGGGCGTGGTGACGGTGATTTGTATCCTGCTCTTCATCGGTGCGATGGGTAAAAGTGCCCAAATCCCGCTTTACACTTGGTTGCCTGACGCTATGGCTG
>JACMMM010000521.1 GCA_014379065.1 Saprospiraceae bacterium | reverse complement strand
TTTTTCGGCATGATCGCCAAAGAGTTGGGTGTTCCTCCGCCGTCCGTCACCATCGGGCCTTTTTTAGCCGAAGTGGCCTGGCGGGTAGAGTGGCTAAAAGAAAAAATCTTGGGCACTACACCGCTTGCCACAAAGGAAAGCGCCCGAGCAAGCGTGACGTATTACACTTATGGGAACGAGAAATCGCGCTCGGTGTTTGGGTTTGAATATTTGCCTTTTGAGCAAACGGTAAGGGATACGGCGGCGCAGTATTTGGAGGCGAAGAGGGAGGGGTATGTGCCTAAGTTTTTGAACTAGCAAATACGGCACACGGATTAAAAGGATTGGACACGGATTTGATTTTTGGATAGGGCAGCTAAAAAAGTTGGATCAAGTTAAGACGAATTGTTTTATATTTGTTTGAAACTTGCCTACAACCAATGAATACTGCCCATTTCCAAAACCTGCCCGAACCCCTTTGCCACTATCTCTCCGAAGCACAGCAAAGTATCTGCGCTGCCGTGTGCTGGTTTTCGCACAAAGACATTTTTGAAACATTACTTGAACGCCTCCGATCTGGGGTTCGCGTAGATCTTCTGCTGGAATACGACAGCCAGAACATTCGCGATGATGGGCTTGAATTCCAACAGTTTGTGCGCGCCAGCGGCCAACTCTGGGCCTGCCGCGAGGCCGGATTGATGCACCACAAATTCGCGCTTATTGACGACCGACTTCTGCTAACTGGTTCCTTTAATTGGACTTATAATTCCAATGCCGAAAACCTGCTGTTTACTGACGACACCAAGACTTTGGTAGCCTTCCAAGAAGAATTTGACCGCCAAAAAGCTGCTGCCCAACGCATTTTTCAGGTACGCCGCGCCGATGCAAAGGTGTTCGCCGCTTTTCCTTTGTTTGAAAAAACACTGTTTCCGCTCGCTGATTTGCGCAAAAAAGTGAGCCGTGGGGCTAATGTGTGGCTTGTTCGTTTGGACACCTTGAAAATTGAGCGTGATCTCGTCTTTTCTGAACACCAAATTCCGTTCGATGCCGCGAATCTACTCGCGCCCTTCTGGACGGCTTATCGGATGTGGGACGAGGAACTTTTCGACGAAGAAATGGAGCGGCTAAAACCCAATTTTCCTGAACGCTTGCTTCATGAGCTTCACTGTTGGGCGCGGAGAATGAAAATTGGCGATCTGATTTTTGGTGTAAGCCGGAACGCTGTTCCGGCCAAGGGTCCAAACCGGAACAGCGTTCCGGCATACCTACTCGCCGTCGGCATTATTCAGTCCGATCCACAACCGTTTTTAGGTGAGAAATTTTCGACCTTTCGGTCGGTGCAATGGTTGAAAATTTTGGAGGAAATGCCGTATTTGCTGCCGGAAAAAGCCTCTGGGCAGATCGTGACGAAGTATCGCGGGTCAGCGCTGAGAGTTTTGCAGGAGGTGTTTGGGTAGCAGATTTGTTTTCTAAAAGGGAAGTAATATTCAACGGATTGTTTTAAATTTGCCCTAAAATTTTACTGTGCCGGAACAGCGTTCCGGCGTACTGCCATGCCAAACTTCGCCCACCTCCACTGCCACACCCAATACTCCCTCCTCGACGGGGCAGCCTCCATCCCCGGCCTGTTCAAAAAAGCCGCTGCCGATGGCATGAAAGCCTTGGCCATAACAGACCACGGCAATATGTTTGGCGTGTTCCAATTTGTGGCCGAGGCCGCCAAGCACGAAGGGATAAAACCCATTGTGGGCTGCGAGTTTTATGTCGTGACGGATCGGCATCGGCGCACGTTCACGAAGGAGGATAAGGACAAACGCTACCACCAACTTTTCCTCGCCAAGAACCCCGAAGGCTACAAAAACTTGGTGAAACTCTGCTCGCTGGGCTACATTCAGGGGCTTTACGGCAAATACCCGCGTATTGACAAGGAACTGGTTTTGCAATACCACGAGGGCCTCATTGCTACCACTTGTTGCATCGGAGCGATGGTACCACAAGCTATTTTAAAGAAAGATGAAGCAGCAGCCAAAAAAGAATTTGAATGGTGGCTCGATATCTTTGGCGAAGACTATTACATTGAGATTCAACGACATCAGATGGCCGAGCAAGACCGCGTGAACGAGGTTTTGCTCCGTTGGGCTGAAGAATACAAGGTGAAAGTGATTTGTACCAACGACTCGCATTATGTAGACCAGAAGGACTCCAACGCCCACGACATTCTGCTTTGTGTAAACACGGGCGAGAAACAAGCCACCCCCGCCATCCGGGAATTCGTAGAAGAAGGCACAGTGATGAAAGGCGGGCGTTTTGCTTTCTGGAACGACCAGTTTTATTTCAAAACGCAGGCGGAGATGGGTGCCTTATTCAAGGACGCACCTCAGTCCTTGGATAACACGATGGAAATCGTGGACAAGTGTGAGCACCTGAAACTCAAAAAGGACATTCTCCTGCCCAATTTTGTGATTCCACAGGAATTCCAAACCCAAGATGACTACCTGCGACACATAACCTTTGAAGGTGCTCGAAAAAAATACCGGGAAATCACCCCAGAGGTAGAAGACCGCCTCAATTTTGAGTTGCACACCGTCAAGACCATGGGCTTTGCGGGCTACTTCCTCATCGTGGCCGACTTTATCAATCACGGCAAAGACATTGGTGTATTTATCGGCCCGGGACGTGGCTCGGCAGCGGGCAGCGCAGTAGCCTATTGCATCGGCATTACCAACATTGACCCCATCAAATACCAGTTGCTGTTCGAAAGATTCCTGAATCCTGACCGCAAATCCATGCCGGATATTGACACGGACTTCGACGATGAAGGTCGCCAGAAAGTCATTGACTATGTGGTAGAAAAGTATGGAAAACAGCAAGTCGCACAGATTGTGACGTATGGTACGATGGCCGCTAAAATGAGCATCAAAGACGTGTCACGGGTACTCGATTTGCCGCTCGACCAAGCCAACGCGCTCGCCAAACTCGTGCCTGACAAACCCGGAACTTCGCTCAAACGTGTGCTCACCGCGCCCTTCACTGGCGAAGGATCCCTGACAGAAAAAGAAAACCTCGGTGCCGAAGATATTGAAAATGCCAAAAAATTGCGCGAGCACTTGGCCGCCGTAAACACACCCGAAGGCATGGTTTTGAAAGAGGCTATGATACTTGAAGGTTCCGTTCGTAACACTGGCATCCACGCGGCTGGTATCATCATCGCGCCCAAGGATTTGACCGAAATCATTCCGGTCTATACCTCCAAAGAGACTGAACTGCTTATCACCCAGTATGAAGGGAACACCATCGAAGACGCGGGGGTTATAAAAATGGACTTTTTGGGGCTCAAAACCCTCACGATTATCCGCGACGCGTTAATCCTCATCGAGCAAAACCACAATGTCAAAATCAATATTGACGACATCCCGCTCGATGACAAAAAAACCTACGAACTCTACCAAAAAGGCGAAACCAACGGCACTTTCCAGTTTGAAAGCACCGGGATGCAGAAGTACCTCCGGGACCTCAAACCCGATAAATTTGATGACCTGATTGCCATGAACGCGCTGTATCGGCCGGGGCCACTGGAGTATATCCCGGATTTCATTTCGCGCAAGCATGGGAGGCAAGCGGTGACATATGATTTGCCGGATATGGAGGAATACCTCAAAGACACATTTGGAATTTGCGTCACCGGAGACACCTTGATACATGACGCGACGACAGGAAAAAGAGTCAGGATTGACCAGTTGGAAGGCCGGGAGGGGAAGTTTTTGGTACAGGGTGTGGACACGGACCTGAACGCTGCAACCGGCGGGATGACCCATTGGGTTTGCAACGGAAAAAAACCCGTTTTCAAGATAAAACTGAAAAACGGGGCGACGGTGAAAATGACCGCCAGCCACCGAGTGCTGACAGAAAATGGTTGGCGAGAAATCGGCCACTTGACGGCTGGCGAGCACATTGCCATACCCAGAAAATTAGAGGTAGAGACACCCGAATCGTTTGACAAACAAAAACTTAGAATTCTGGCTTACCTGCTGGCCGACGGTTCGCTGACCTCTTGCGGTACGACCGCAGACTTTGTTTCAAAAGACGATGTGCTGATTGAGGAATATAAAAACTGCCTCCACAC
Organism: Saprospiraceae bacterium; assembly: GCA_014379065.1. Classification (GTDB taxonomy): domain Bacteria; phylum Bacteroidota; class Bacteroidia; order Chitinophagales; family Saprospiraceae; genus M3007. Next base: position 2,255 of record JACMMM010000521.1, on the reverse strand, counting down.
TTTCGAGCGGCTGGAATCTACCCAGTTGCAACAAGTCAGAGGCGTGACCCGCGTGATGGTGCGCGGCGTGAACAAAACCAAGTACCACGAACCCAACGCGCTCCTTCAAACCTTGCGCGATTGGGGATTGAAATCCATGACTGGGGGTTGCTCGTCGGAGACCAAGTTTGTGCCTGAATTTTTGTTTGGTCTGGACGAATCGTGCATCGCGTTTTTCATCGCTTCATATTGGGATTGCGATGGGTATGTCGGCAAAAAAATGGCGCACATCAAAACCATTTCTCCTCTATTGGCAAGAGATATTCAAACCCTTCTGTTGCGCCTCGGCATTTACTCAAAAATTTATGAATCAGCGTATTACAGCAATCGGCGCCAAAAAACGATGACCGCCTACCAACTAACGGTTTACAACTTAGAGTTGTTTGAGGAGAAAGTAGCACCGCACTTGAAACTCAAACAACTCGTAGAGCGTGAGCGGATGGCTGAATCCAGAGATGATGTTTCGAGGCCGATTTTGTTTGCAGAGATTGACTCCGTTTGGCAAGGTTCGCAGCGCGGTTTGATGCGCGAACACGGGTTTAACAAGCAACACTTCGACGCAAAAAATAAAATCCGACCGCGTATTGCTGCCAACGTAGCCGCCCCTCTGACCGAGTTGCTTGAACTGCCGTTTACGAAGCGCAACCTGAACGTCCGGTGGGAGGAAATTGCAGAAATCACACCCGCCGGAGAGGAACTGGTGTACGACATTACCGTAGAAGGTATCCACAACTTCGTGGGCAACAACATCATCCTCCACAATTGTGTATATCAGGAACAAATCATGTTGCTATCCCAAAAACTCGCAGGCTTCTCGAAAGGCGATGCCGATGTGCTGCGCAAGGCAATGGGCAAGAAGCAGATTGCCGTTTTGAACAAGATGAAAAGCCAGTTCATCGAGGGCGGCACATCGCGCAAGCATCCGGCGAAAGCCCTCGAAAAAATCTGGACCGACTGGGAAGCCTTCGCTATGTACGCATTTAACAAGTCGCACTCGACCTGCTATGCTTTGGTGGCCTATCAGACTGCCTACTTGAAAGCGCACTACCCCTCGGAATACATGGCGGCGGTGTTGACCCACTCCCAGAGCAACATTGAAAAAATCACCTTCTTCCTCGAAGAGTGCAAGCGCATGGGTCTGGCCGTGAAAAGTCCCGACGTGAACGAATCGAGCGTGAATTTCTCCGTCAATAAAAAAGGCGACATCCGCTATGGCATGGGCGCGGTGAAAGGTGTGGGCGAAGCAGCAGTGGAAGTCATGATCGCTGAGCGCAAAAAAGGCGGGCCGTTCAAAGATATTTACGATTTCATGCGCCGCGTGAGCCTGCGCGTGGTGAACAAGCGGGTGATGGAAAGTTTGAATGCTGCTGGAGCGTTTGATGGCTTTGGAGTATTTCGTTCAGCCATGGAGTCTACCATTGAAGACTTGATTTTGTATGGCAGTAATTATCAAAGTAAGGCATCAGAAAAAACCCTTTTTACTGAAACTAAAGATGAAGCCGCAGAGATACAGGAGCCTACTCTTCCTAAAATTTCTGAGTGGAATCTCCTGCAAAGGCTCCAAAAGGAACGCGATGTGGTAGGCATTTATCTCAGCGGCCACCCGCTCGACGACTTCCGATACGAATGGGAAAACTTCGCCACTCCACTCGCCAATGTGGACAATTTCAAAGGCCGAAAGGTCAGCGTGGCGGGTTTCGTGCTCAAGGCCGAGCACCGTATCAGTCAAAAAGGCACGGGCTGGGGGCGTTTCACTTTGCAGGATTATACTGGCTCGCTCGAAATCACCATGTTTTCGGAGAGTTACGCCAAGTTCAAATCCTTCTTCGAGGAAGGCACTACCGTCTATGTAGAGGGCGAATACAAACAGCGCTACAACTCCGACGAAATGGAATTCAAGGTGTTGAACGTCCGCCTACTGGAAACTATTGGCGAGGAAAAAACACAATCCGTGACGCTCAAAATTCCCATTGAGCGCATCTCCACCGACCTTATTGAGCAGATTGAAAAACTATGCACCGTACACAAAGGCAAGCATACGTTGCGCATGGAATTGATTGATTACCAAAACAAAGAGAAGTTGCCGTTTACCTCGATGGGTAAAAAAGTGACGGTTGGGAATGAGTTTATTGCGGCGATGGAGGTGTTGGGGGTGGAGTGTGGGGTGAATTGAAACTTAAACAATGATCCCGCCTACGCCAAGGCTACGGCGGGTA
>JACMMM010000520.1 GCA_014379065.1 Saprospiraceae bacterium | reverse complement strand
TCCAAAAACTCCACCGGCACCTCCTCTGTCAACCAAACACCATTTTCAGACAAGTAAAATTTGTGTTTTCGCCGCGACATTTCACCCGTTCGTATGGTGAGTACCACTGCTTTCCCATGCCGACCGCCCACATTTTCAGCCGTTTGGCGATCTTTGCTCAAATGAACATGTTGCCGACGCATGGAGCGCAGGCCCTCTTTTCGAATGCCGTCGAGTGACCTTTCAGCCGTTCCGTGCCACAGGATTTCAGGCGGCTTTTGTGGTTTGAGTCCGAGGTCAATATCAATGGAATGCCCCTGACTGGCGCGAATGCGCAGGCCGTCTTCAGAAAATGCAAAGCGTTTTTTGTTGTTGGTATCCACCACGATTTGCAGGAGCGCGCGGTCAAAGCGTTCGCCTTTTGCGGCGGATTTTTCTATTAATTCATCCACGTTGGCCCAGCCTTGCTCGTCGAGTTGGAGACCGATTTTTTCGGGTCGGTGGCGGAGGATCTGGCTTAGGAATTTGGAGATGCGGATGATTTTGGGGGCAGAGGGGTAGGTTGTATTTTCGTTCATTTTCAAAGGATTATTTAAGTTTTACACGGTGTTTTTGTCAGCAGGCACTACAGTTCCAAGTAAGAATGGCAGCCTTTCCGCCCCCACTTCCCATCTCCCCCCCTCCTCCGCAATCTCCACCTTCTCAAACACCGCCCTAGCCTCCGCCAAATGCTGCTCCGTATCCGCATACCGCCCCGAAATATGTCCTAAAATCAGCCGCTTCACCCCTGCCCGCCGCGCGATTTCCGCTGCCTGGGCGGCTGTGGAGTGGTAGTAAAGTTCGGCTTCTGGGGTATTTTGGTTGTTGTAAGTGGCCTCGTGGTAGAGTAAATCCACGCCGCGCACCAACTCGGCCACGGGTTCTGAATAGGCCGTGTCGCTGCAAAAAGCATAAGAAACGGGCGGACTTGGATCAAGCGTCAATTCGGCATTTGGCACAACACGACCATCGGACAATTCAAAATCTCCGCCCGCTTTGATGGTTGGGATGGCGCTAAAAGGAATGGCGTATTCCTCGATTTTTTCGGGACGAATATTGCGAGGCTTGGCTTTTTCGCGGAAAAGCCAGCCGCTAGTGGGGCCTCGGTGGTGAAGCGGAATCGTCCAGACTTCCAGTTTCGCGGTTTCAAAAACCTTTGCCGAAATAGTAGCGTCTACCACATGAAATTCGATCTGGTAACTAAGCCTGATCCCGCACACCCGGATAGTCGTTTCGATCAACTCCTGCAAACCTGGCGGTGAGAAAATGTGCAAGGTTTCGCTGCGCTTTTTATGGCTCCAATTGGTGATCAGCCCAATTAATCCAAAAATGTGGTCACCGTGCAAATGGCTGATAAAGATTTGTTTGCAAGCGTCCACCTTGATGCGATATTTGAAAATCTGCATCTGTGTGCCTTCGCCGCAATCAATCAAAAACACTTGATTTTCAACCTGTAAAACTTGCGCTGTATAATGGCGACCGTGAAAGGGGCCACCAGAGGAATTGCCGAGGATGGTTAGTTGCATGGTGTGGAGATTCAAACACCCTAGTGCCGCGTCCAGCCATTAGCTCATAAATATGGCGGTCACTAGAACAATGGTGCTATTTCGGTTCTATAAACTTGTTCAAATTTTACAGTCAGCAAATCAATAAGCGTTTGCTCCATATAATCGTATTCATCCCGAATATAAAGGCAGATGATTGGCTTTTTTTGATAGTATTCAGGAAACCGTTTTCTGATTTTATTCCGATGCATCCGCTCCATAACGATGATATAATCAGCCCATTCGAGGTGATATTCTTCTATGCGGACATTGGCCGAAATCTCTGTTCCTGCGGAGTCCACATTAAATCGCTCATCGCCTGAATATATTTGGTCTGCTGTCAGGCTGCGCATCCGATTTACACTACAAACGAAAAGGATATTGAGCTTGCCCATAGTAAGTAATGTTTCACACAACGCCACTACGACACAACGGTTTATCTACTTAATTTTCAACGCGTTGTGTCGTAGCGGCGTTGTGTGAAATAAATTTGCCTTGCCATTTATCAACCATGTATTTTCAAAACGGCACCGGGCAAAAGCCTACAAATTACCCTTACAAAAAGTTCCAAATTACTTCACCAGTACCACCGTCCCCGCCCGCAACGCAATTTCATTCCGCGTCTCATTCAATTTTTGCTGGATTTTCATAAAGCGCATCATCGCTTCGTGATCGCCGGATTTGGAGGCGGTTTGCACGCGGGTAAGGTTCAACGCGCACATTTTCTGCACTTTGCGGAGTTTGAAACGGTCGAGTGCCTGCCGCATATCCAGCGTAAAATTGCGCTCCGGCATGGGCTGGTTTTGCAGCGGGTAATTCCACATTGCTTCCCAATTGGGCGAGAATTCCCAAGGTTCGGCGAGCAAATCAATGGCCAAATTCGCCACTTCGCCCGATTCGTGCTGTATGAAATAATGCTGGTCAAAAACCTTTCCTTCCTTTAGCATGGCGTGGCATTCTGTAGCAATTTTGCCATACAGCGGGTTGTCAAAATCACCTAAAGACTCCTCAATGTCGGTCAACAAATATTCTCCTACCGTGATGTTTTCTTCCGGCAAAACATGTTGACCATAAAGGATCAGCAAGCGCACAATATCGCGCTCCTGAAATTCCGACCCTGCTTTCCGCTCGGCAGAAGGAGCGTTTGATCTGGGCGTTTCCCAATCGGGTGGGAATTCTCCGGCCTCGCTGGGCGGGAAATAACCACCCATATCAGCGGGGAAAAATTCATCCCCGCCCCACGTCGGAGGGGCAGAGGGGGGCACATCAGACGCAGCACCTGGTTGGCGTGCGGCCTTCTCTTCCCGTTTCTTTAAAGTGTTGGTAATGTATTTGTTGGCTTCGCTGTACAGTGCTTGTTCAGGCACTTCCAGTAGTGCCGAACATTCCCGCAGATACACGCTGCGCTTGATCGTGTCGGGGATTTTGGCGATGCTGCCCACGATGTCTTTCACCAAGCCGGCACGTTTGATCGGGTCGCCCTTGGTTTCTTCCAGCAGCAGGTCGGTTTTGAAAAAAATGAAATCCTTGGCGTTCTCCGTGGTGTATTTTGTAAACGCCTCACCACCAAATTCCTGAACGTAAGAATCCGGGTCGTGACCATCTGGCAACAGGCAAATTTTTACGTTCAGGTCTTGTTCCAGCGCCAGATCAAGCCCGCGCAATGCGGCTTTGATACCCGCCGGGTCGCCGTCGTAAAGGATTTTGAGGTTGGATGTATTGCGCCGAATAAGTTGCAATTGCCCTTCTGTAAGCGAAGTTCCGCTCGAAGCCACCACATTTTCAATGCCCGCCTGATACAAGGAAATCACGTCCATGTAACCTTCCACGAGCAGACATTCGTCCAATTGGCGAATCGCTTTCTTGGCCTGAAATGCTCCGTAGAGGATTTTGTTTTTGACGTAAATCTCGGTCTCTGGGCTATTGATATACTTCGGTACGGTTTTGTCGGATGACATCGTCCTCCCCGCGAAAGCTGCTACTTTTCCTGAAAGATTGTGAATGGCAAACATGACCCGTGCCCGGAAAAAATCGCGCGAACCGTCTTGACTGCACAAGCCCACCTTTTTTAGCAATTCCAGGTTATGGCCTGCGCTTTTGGCTTTGCGCAATAGGAGGTCGCGCTCGTCGGGCGCATAACCGAGACCAAAAGCGCGAATGGTCTCTTCCCGCAGGCCGCGTTTGCGGAAATAGGAGAGCGCGACGGATTTCCCCTCATCGGTTTCAAACAGTTGTTTTTGAAAATGTTGAAGCCCGAAATCGTTGACAATATAAAGAGAATCAGCCAGTTGGGCTTCCGCCATTTGCTCTGGGGTGCGTTCTACTTCCTGAATCTCAATGTTGTATTTCCGTGCCAGCCAGCGCAGGGCTTCGGGGTAGGTCAGGTTTTCGTGTTCTTTCAAAAAAGTGATCGCATCGCCCGCTTTTCCGCAGCCAAAACACTTGAAAATGTTCCGCGCCGGGTTCACATTGAACGAAGGTGTGCGCTCCCCGTGGAATGGGCAAAGCCCAATCAGGTTGACCCCGCGGCGCTTCAGCGTCACGAAATCTTCCACAACATCCTCGATGCGCGTGGCGTCGAGGATTTCTTGTACTTGCTTGGGAGGGATCATGGGGCAAAAATAAGTCAGAATTTGGGATTTGAGGTGTCACCTCAAATCCACATTAAAAACCAAAAACAGAGGCATTTTAAAATTCAGCCCTTTTCTGTACTTTTGACCGGGTGTGTAAAAAGTGCGCATATTCACGCGTTGTGCGTCACCCTATGACAACGACAGTGCTAACATTAAGCGGACAGAAAAATGCAAACAAAAGCCAACGCTTCGACGAAATCAAAAGAGGTACAAGCCGACATACAGTTGTACTACATTTGCTTTTGCCCCAAGGCACCAGCAACACGACAAATGACTGCAAATTTTAACGCTTTTGACAACTAACCTTTAGAACCCTAATGACAGCAATAATCATAATTGGAATAATAATTTTTATAATTTATACCTCTTCGAGCAAGAGAAAACCGAACCAACAAAATACAACCTATACAAATTCCAATAACAAACAGAAATCAGAAAAGGAAATTCGAGATGAATTAGTGCAAAGCCTTATTAAAAACATAAAAGTTACGGTGACAACATCAAACTCTTCAAGCAACTACAATGACGATTCAATTATTGATGTTACAGACCAATCCTACAAAATAAATTCATATAGCAATTTGAAGAAATACAATAGTGGTGTGC
>JACMMM010000519.1 GCA_014379065.1 Saprospiraceae bacterium | reverse complement strand
GAGTATTCAAAAGGGCAAATGCTCGGGCTAAGCGCACTTGATGCGGACAGGTCCCGTCAGGAGGACAACTCAGCTTTGGTTTGGGATTGGTGCTCATCTAAAATGGAATTGGTGAGCTTAGGTATCAGGGCCGCATACAACTTTGCCCGACTATACAAAGATGGCCGCTCTCCCAATTTCACAACACTCGAATATCCAGCCTGTATGAACAATTGCTGCAAGGAGTCAAAACTGATCGGATAGGGAACCCATTGTTGCACAGGCTTATCTGTATCATATTCCACGATCAGAAAATGGCCTTCCGATTTCATGCTTGCCGACAACTTGTTTATCAGCGCCATTTTGTCCCTTACGAAATGCAGCGAATTGGCCATCAAAATGCCGTCCAACTGGTGGAATGGGAGTGATTCTTCTACAAAGTCCAACTGCATGGGTCGGATTTCAATATCTTGAGGGAATAGCGCGATATTCAGTTCAACCAGGTTTTTGTCCACCGCAAAAACGGTACTGCCCGTATTCAATAAATGCGCCAATGCTGCCGTAAAAAGCCCTGAGCCGCAGCCAAGGTCTGCCCAAACGGCCTGGTTTTGTTGCAACAAGTGAGGGTTTTGGATTAATTCGATGGCGTTTTTTAATTCCATTCCTATTCAGCTGGAAAGTTTTCATTGGAATAAATACGGAGCATGTTTACGCCTCATCATTTTCTTTGATTTCATTGTCTATCTCCTCAGCGTGTATCAGGTAATACCCCCAAGCGTTGTTCAAATCTTGCTGGATAAGCGATGGATAACTCTTCAACAATTGCTCATCAGAAGCGCCCAGTTTTTTCCAAGCCACTAGGGACCACACTGGGATGCGCGTTCTGATAATGCAAGCACTCCCGCCACAAACACCGGGTGTTTTCTCTATACCAGGAAATAGGTCAGATGACATCCCTGCAATTTTTTGGAACAAGCGTGCCTTTGTCTTGGGCGACATGGTGGGCAGCAATTTTTCAACCTGTTGCAAAGCAGTCATGGGCTGTAATTTTGAACAAAGATAACCCAGTTTTACTCCCCCGCCGTCAGCAACCTACTCGCCAATTTTCTCGCCTCCTGCTTCGGGCTCCGCCACCATTGCGCCGACAACACCGGCACAAATGAGATGCCCTGCTGCTTGAAATAATTCCCCAGTTTTTCCTCCCATTCATAACTGGGCAGCGGCGTTTTGGCCAGTACACCATCGAAGGCGAGCACGCTGCTATGTTCGCCGCCCCCTTTGCCTTGGATAAAGAGTGGCACGCGTACTCCAGCGGCCATGGCGGAGCGCTTCATCTGGCTCTGCTCAAAATACGGGCGCAGCGCCAATTCGACTTCTTCGCCAAAAACCGTTGGCTCGAAGAACGAATCCTCGTAGTCGAGCAATTTTTTCATCTTGCTCAATTGCTCCTCTGCTGCCTCCCGCTCGCCGCGTTGAATGAAATCGGCGAAGGTGACAAGGTGCGATACAATGCAGGTACCGAGGAAATTCCGGTCTGCCGCCAACACCGAGTGCAAGCCTTCGGGGATGCTGTGGGCGATGTAGAATTTCTGCGTAGCGCGGGTAAGCACCACATGCAACTGGTTGAAACCTAATTGACTATTCCAAAAATGGAGGTGTCGGGTGAGCGTGCCTTGCGCATCGGTGGTACCGTGTGTGAGCGAAAGCAGGAGTACATCTACGTGCTGCCCCTGCAGCTCGGCAAACTGGTACACGCCCAATCCGTTGAGGTAGAGTTGCTGTATTTTTTCCCATCCAGCCATCTTGCGTTGGCGGATGCGAAGCAGTTGCGCCGAGATAAGGTCGCGCTGCTGCACGGTGGCGCAAGCGATGCCTACCACGGGGTACATATTCGAGGGGGTAGGTTCTATCAAGTTCAGCCAGTCAATGATTTGACGGGCTTCGGCCTCATTGGTGCCTGCTGCTTCGTCGTAACGGCCTTCCACATTGACTACTACGGTGGAATCAAGCGCTGAACGGCCCGAAGGCGTGCGTTTGAATGGCGTCCCAAAGGCAATTTTGTTGAAGCGGATCCAACCTTCCGGGGTGTCTTGATGCTGGTAGTCCAGGTTGTGGGTTTTTGCGCCGATGCCTTTACAGAATTCCAGAATATCGTCTTCGGCAAAAGGTGTCATGTCTTGGCGGGCATCGCCAAAAACCACGAGGTGTTTCGCCATTTCGAACAAGTGGTAGCACTCCTGCTTTGGAATGTTGTGCGCTTCGTCCACGAGCACCACGTCGAACTGCATTTTGGAAAGCTTCACCACATCAAGTGCGACTTCCGGGGTGGTCAGCAAAACGGGCAAGGTCTCTGTAAGTGGCAAAATATGCTTGTGGAAAAGTTCTTCTGCCTTGAGGTTGGCGGATAATTTGCGGTTGTCTTTGCCAAACCAGTTCTTGTAATCCGTTGAAAATGTGGACTTCATGCCGCGCAACGCCGTGTTTTTGCGGTCTTGCCATTGGGTGCTGATCTGGGCTGGGAGCATTTGGCGCAGTTCGCGTCCGTAGATGCTCACGTTGTTGAGCGTGTCCTCATCCCAAAGGAAATCCGGGCGGAATTCCTTTTGCAACAGGTGGTGCAGGTACCAACTTTCAAACGCCGCCTGCCAGTTTTGGGGCTTGATTTTGCATAGGGTGCGCACGGTTTTTTGTGCTGCGGGTGCTAGGGCAAGCCAATGTTTTTGCCAAATGTAAAAATCGTCGAAATCGCGAAGGTAGAATTGCGTGTCCTCCAATCGGGCAATCACATCCTCCAAAAACTGTTGGCGTTTTGGCACGGTGAGCATTTCGTGCTTAAGCGCGTCCTGATAAAGCCCAGAGGTATTAAACTCTTCCAAAAAGGAGTCAAGCGCGGTCTCGAGGTCGCGAATTTGCTCCCTGAAATCAAGTTCCGGGTGGATACTTTTTGAATTGAGCCTGCGCACATCTTCCCGGACAACCGAAGGTACGCGTCGCCGCCACATTTTGAGCGCAGCGTCAAAATCTTTGGTCAACTCGCTGATTTTCCGAATGTTGCGGTTGTCAAAATGCGGAGGGAAATCAAACTCGAAATAGCGGCGCAAGCTGTATGCCTGCCGCATTTCGTCAAAAATACCGCCAATCCGCTCTTTGGCCGCTACCAGTTCTTTGTACTTGTCGGAGAATACGCCATAGAGTTTTTCCCCGCTGGAAATGGGTTTTTCAAAGTCGGGGCCAAAGCGGATGACCCCGTCTTCGAGTCCGTTCTGGATGCGTTTTATATAGAGTGCGAGATCATTGAAATATTGCTCAAAATGGTCGTGCAGGCTCTCGTCATAATCATTCGTTTGGCCGATGAACCGGTGATGCAGCGCAGTAGCCTTGGCGAGCAGCGAGCGCACCTGGCTTTCCGTCCATGCGCGACCTTTGTCCTTTTCGTGATCGTTGAAAACACCTTCGCTCAAGCGGTTGAGTGGGTGCAACAGCGTTGGGAAGCGTCGGAACAGCGGTTCGGAAGCGTAGATGGCTGCCACGATCTCGTCGTATTCTTTTAGGTTGAATACAAAATCGGAGGGATTGAGCTGGCTCAACAAAAGGTCTTTGCCTTCGGTGCGATTGGCGCGTAAAAAACGTCCCACCGTTTCGGTGAAACTCAGTTCGCCAAAAAAGGGCAAGTGAATATCAACCCAGGCTTGGTCGAGTTTCCCTTGCTCGCGCTGAGTCTTGTTCAGCACGGTTTTGAAAAGTTCGGGGTTGTAGCTTGCCTTGTTTTTCGACTCCGCGCTCATGCGAAGCATATCGTCGAGCATGAGTTTGTCGCCCTCCAAATCACGCACGACGAAAGAGAGCTCGCCCACGCCTTTTTCCAGTAAAAACTTCTGCGCCCGCCGCAGTGCATTGATACTCTTGGACACCACGAGGCACTTTTTCCCATTGGAAAGTGCGTTCATGGCAATGGCCGAAATGAGATAGGTTTTGCCTGAGCCAGAGGAGCCTTCCACCACCGTGAGTGCATTGCGCTGGACAGCACTGATGACGGAGCGCTGAGAAGGATCAAGCGGGAGCAGGGTAAAACTGTGCGCCCAACTGGCTGCATCTGCTGGCAAATCAGGAGCAACGGCGGGTGGTTGCGTTACCTGTGTGCGCGGCAATGAAGGAAAGATGCCCGCTACCGCCGACCACAAAAGCCGACCCGATGCCCGCTCACCTTCCCATCTTTCAAAGGGTTGGATGCTCAGCGGCAAGCCGTCTTCCACGAGGCCAAGGCGTTGGCGCACGGCCTCGCAGAGTTCTCCAAAAGCATTGGTATTCAAGCGTTTGCCATCAATAACCTGCTGTGCGGCTTTGGAAAAATCAGTATGGTGCAGCGCGTCAATCAAATGGAAAAACGGATAATTGGGCTGAACCGTGTGGGTGTCGTTTCGCAACATTTGCCAGTGGTCGGCATGTTGCTGGCTGGGTTCCAGCGTGATCTGCCACACGAACAAAGGAGCGACCACTTCTTGCCCGCCGATTTTGGCGATCAGAAAAGGATAGCCGATTCCAAGGTTTTTGGTGCCAAAAACTTTTTCGCGGTTTCGGGTCTCGAAGTAAAAATGGTTGATCCAATCGCCCGCCGGAGGATTGGCCTGCAAGGGGAGCTCAAATGTCCTGTTGTCGAGCAATTCATGAATGACCCGAATGGCGAGGTCATCACTAAGGCTGCACAAGTCGGCGCGCATGGGCGGGGCGGGCTGGGCATTGAGCCATTCGAGAGCTGCGCCGGAATATGCGGCAGAAGTAAGCGAAGCAGCAGGTTTATCCGCTTTATCCGCCGAAGCTTTAGCGGAGGCGGAAGCGATGGAAGAAGCAGAGATCGTATTTTCTGGCATAGGAAGTGGTCAGTGAGTGCGCAAAAGAACACATTTTGTTCAAAATCAGCGTGGTTTTGTTTTTTTCGGTGCTTTTTAGAAGTGACACTTTTTAAAAAAGTGTCACTTCTGCCCGTGCTAAAAACCAACGAGGCAGATTCATGTTATTCCTACTTTCGCCATGCAAATTATCCACTCATTATTTTTTATCCATTATGGAAAAAAGAACGTTTCTCAAGACTGGCCTTTTCCTCGGTATTGCCGCTGCCACAACTTCTTTTTTAGAAGCCTGCAAAACCGCTGCTAAGACCTCCTCCTCCGCTGGGGCTTCGGCGGATAAACCTACCCTACCCCCGCCAAAACTGCGCCGCACTACGCCCTTTACATTGCCATCACTGGGCTATGATGTTGCTGCTTTAGAGCCCCATATTGACAAAATGACGATGGAAATCCACCACGACCGTCACCACAACGCGTATGTGACCAATTTAAACGACGCAGTGAAGGATACTGTTTATGCCGAATACGAACTCGAAGACATTGTCGCCCGCATCAGCACCTCCGATGCCGATAAAAAGATTCGGAACAACGCTGGAGGCCATTGGAACCACTCGTTTTTCTGGCAAACCATCGCGCCAGGCGGCGGAAACGCGCCTTCTGGGAACCTCACCGCAGCCATCAACACAACTTTTGGCTCGCAGGACAAATTTAAGGAGCAATTTACCGCTGCCGCCAAAGGTGTCTTCGGCTCTGGGTGGGCTTGGCTTTGCGTCGGAAAGGACAAAAAACTGTTTATCAGCAGCAGCCCTAACCAAGACAACCCTTTGATGCTCAACGTGTCCAAACAAATTGGTGCGCCCATCATCGGCCTCGATGTGTGGGAACACGCCTATTATCTAAAGTACCAGAACAAGCGCCCCGACTATATCACGGCTTTTTACAACATCATCAATTGGAAAGTGGTGTCGGAGCGGTATGAGAAGGCGATGGGTTGAAAATCGTCATTAGTCGTCATTGGTCATTAGGTCATTGTGAACAAAGCAAATGACCAAATGACCCATGACGACT
>JACMMM010000518.1 GCA_014379065.1 Saprospiraceae bacterium | reverse complement strand
TGTTTAAAGGAATCTGGGATAATGAATGCAATATTTTTGGCGCGTTTTTCTTCATCTAATGGGGGCATTTGCTCCAATGCCATCTCCAAGTTTTTGAAACAAGCGCCATTAGGGTTTGCCGACAATACAACCTCAATTCCTTCCATTTGACGGCGTTCGTGCTGTTCGAGCCGGAATTGGAGGCTGTTGCGCAACTCATTACCTGAAGCGGCATTTTGCAAACTGCCTCGGCTTCTGTGTGCTGCATCCTCCTGCTGGGCCTGCTGGCGTTTCACTTTCAAGTTAAATTCTGCCTGTTGTATAATTTGTTGGGCAAACGCAGACCCGCGTTCCAGACTTCCACCCACGTTAATGGCTTGTAATAGCTCTTCGACGCGCGGGTCGCCCAGTGCAGTCATATCCTGCAAGAGTGTATGTGTATCAGACTCCTCCCAAGTTTCCGTACGCACCAATGCTGCGCTTAGGCGCTGTCGCTCCTCAAAATGCTCCGACCAGTTCAAATCTGAAACAACTGTCATCACAGGCAGGAGCGCCGAGCAAAGCGATAGATGGTCTAGTATGGCTGGGACCTTGGAAAGGGCGTCTTTGGTGACAAAAAAAAGACCGGCGGTGTTGGGTTTGGCAGAGAGCAAATCAAAGTCTGTACTCGTCCAATTTACTCCCCAACAAAGCCGTCCAGCAGCATTCGGCAAATCAAATTCAGCACTAACGTCTGGGAGCACTTGGATATCCACGCCCTCAAAGTAATGATTTACTTGCTTCCATTCAGTCGAAGTCGGATTGCCATAAAGCCAGGCCCAAATAGAGGATTCTGGCCCTGAGGGCATTAAGATTTGGCGATTAAGCCTCTGTAGCGTGTTACGAAGCGCCTCCTCTATTGGCTGTTGATCGGCTGCTAGAATTGATTGCCTAAGCTCCTCTAAAAGCGGATTAATTTTGGAGAGATGCGGGTTATTTGTCATGGTAAATAAGCTGACATTAGTGGGACAAAAATAGAATTTTTGAGTGAAGTATTATCATCTATCAACCCTTTGCCCACATATATTCGTAAAGATTTAGGCAGCGATTTTGCCTAGATTGTGTAAGTTTTGGAGTGCCTCAAGAATAGGGGAGAGGCAGAAAGATTAATTAAAGCTTCAACAAAAGTACCCCTTCGCCAAAATGTTTAAACTATGTTTAAACCGCCCAATAAAAAAGGGTTCACGCTTTCGCGCAAACCCTTGATAATCAATGTGGAGGATAACGGGATCGAACCGATGACCTCTTGCATGCCATGCAAGCGCTCTACCAGCTGAGCTAATCCCCCATGTGAGAAAGTGAGAGGGGTGAGAAAGTGAGAATCCCAGACGCTCTCTAAATTGGGCTGCAAATGTAAAACCCTCCCACCCAAAACCACAAAATTTTCTCAAAAAACTAAAAATCTCCCAATCCCGTCTCCCCCAATTGCCCCATCGCAATATCCAGCTGCTCCTGATTCGGCGGCTTCCCATGCCACTTGTGTGTTCCTACCATAAAATCCACCCCATACCCCATATCCGTTTTCATCAAAATGACCACGGGCTTCCCTTTTCCCGTGCGGCGTTTGGCTTTGCGCAGCATGGCGATCACAGCTTCCAGGTCATTGCCTTTTTCCAAAATCAAAACATCCCAGCCAAAGGCTTTCCATTTGGCGGGCAGGTTGCCGAGGTTCATAACCTCACGGGTAGGGCCGTCAATCTGCTGACCGTTCCAGTCTACTGTCACGATCAAGTTGTCCACTTTGAGATGCGCTGCCGACATAATGGCTTCCCAGCATTGGCCTTCATCAAGTTCACCATCGCCAGTGAGGCAAAAGATCCAGCGATTATCGCCATCCAGTTTTTTGGCGAGCGCAGCACCGATGGATGCCGAGATGCCTTGTCCCAAAGAGCCAGAAGCGATTCGGATGCCCGGCAATCCTTCGTGCGTGGCGGGGTGGCCTTGCAAGCGTGAGTTTATCTTTCTGAAGGTTTTGAGTTCGGCCACGGGGAAATAACCTGAACGTGCCAGCACGGAGTACCACACGGGCGAAATATGTCCATTGGAAAGAAAGAACATGTCCTGCCCTTTGCCGTCCATTTTGAACGGTTTGGGTTTGTGTTTCAGCACGTTGCCATAAAGCGCCACGAAATATTCGACGCAACCGAGCGAGCCGCCGGGGTGCCCGCTTTGGCAGTTGAACACCATGCGCACAATGTCGCGGCGCATTTGCCCGGCGAGTTCTTTTAGTTTGGAATGATCAGCCATTTCGTAGAGGAATGTTGATGAGGGTTTATAGGGTTTATGAGGGTTTATATTTTGCACTCGAAAAGTGCCAAATTTTGAGATTTTAGAGCGCAAATCATCAACCTTCATAAACCCTTATCAACCTGCATCAACTTTGTAAGCGGCAAAGATAGAAACTTAACAAAAAGAAAAAAGGCTGCCCCGCTAGATGCGAGACAGCCATTGCTATGCATGGTTAGGCTGCGATGTTCCAAATTTAGGACCTTGGAGTATTAGACGTTGGACAATAGACCGTTGTAGTCCAATATCTAACGTCTAATTTGCAACGTCTCAACTCCAGATATTCGGGATAGTCAGTTCCTGGCCCACTTCAATTTCGTCAGGATCGCTGAGTTTGTCGCGATTGGCGTCAAAAATCGCTTTGTATTTCATCGCATCATCGTAGTAATGCTTGGAAATTTTGCTGAGGCTTTCACCCTTTACTACGGTATGCTTAGTGTAGTAGTCCGAGTTTGTCACTTTGATATCGGCTGCGATATCGGTAGGGTTCGAACCGCCAATGGCTTTGATAGCATCCCAAAGCTGGTCTTTTTGGTAGGTATCTTCAGCGGTGCCCCACATGCGGAGCACGCCATCAGCGCCTTCTTCAATTTTGCCGTCGCGGATGCCAATTTTCTCGCCCAGAGCGAGTACGCTGGAGTATTTGTCTCTTGCTGCCATAATTTGATTGGAAATTTTAATGTGTTATATTTTTTGCAAAATTGCGGGGTATAGACGAAGCGTGCTATACAAGTCACTTTTGAGCTGCTAAAGATAGGTAGTTTTGAAAAAGAGTAAGGAGGAACTGGCAAATTTTCTTAATTTTTTAATGAACCGATCGAGCGATTCATAACATGAGCTCGAGTTTAATTTTTCAAATTAAGACTTTTTGATTGACGAATAATAGATTACATGATTGTTGATTTTTGATGTGATGGGCGCTGTAATCATGGACGATGGCACAGTACATCAACCATCGGCAATCTAACATCACATCAAAAATCAACAATCATGTAATCTATTATTCGTCAATCAAAAAACGCACAGCCCTATTCCTCCCTCAAAAACGCAGGTACCTGCGCCGCCCGTCTGGCGGGCAAAAGCGATGCAAAAAAACCAATGCCCAGCACAGTAAGCGCCACGGGTAAAAAATCGGTCCCGCGCATAGCAATGGGGTAACTATCTACCAAAAAGCCTTCTGGAATGGTGACGATGCCCCAGTTTTTCTGGGCGAAATAAAGTGCAATGGCGAGCAAGAGACCAATACCCATACCCAGAAGGGTGAGCAAAAAACCTTCAAGCAAAAAAATACGATGTACGGTAGAGTCCGTCGCGCCCATGCTTTTGAGTGTGCTGATGTCGCGCTGTTTGTCGAGCACGATCATCCACAAAGCGCCTACGGTGTTGAACGCCATGAGCAATAGCATAAGGCTGGTGATGGCAAAACCCATCCATTTTTCCAATTGCATGACTTTGAAAAAAGCTTCGTTTTGTTCGTAGCGGTCCTTCATTGTGAAGCCTTCGCCGAGAAGGGCACGTGCTTGGTTCTTAATTTGCACAATATCAGCGCCCGGACGGCATTTTATCTCCAAGGCCGACACAGTGCTTGGAGAAGCTTCCAAAAGCTCGCGCACAAAGCCGATATTGGTCAGGATATATTCGTTGTCGAACTCCTGCTGGATGGCAAAGGTGCCGACGGGACTTGCTAGTCGGGTTTTGAAAGGTTTGTCCAAAATGCCCGATTTTTGCTCCGGCATATACACCGTAATCGTTGCGAGGGGGTTGCTGACGTTGACACTCAATTTGTTGCGCACGCCCGCGCCCAGCACGAGGTAGTTGCGTTCTCCGGCCTGCAATAAATATTGGCCCTCGAGCAGGGTGGTATCAGAGTCAATGCCATTGACGCGTGCAAAGAGGGAATCCACACCCTTCAACACTCCAAAATCTTGCGATCCTTCGTGCTCAAAAAATGCGATTTCTTCCAAGGTCTCACTCACAATTTCAACGCCAGGCAACGTACGGAGTTGAACTAACACAAAACTGTCCACTTGAAAAGTTTTGCCTTTCGTGGGGGTTATTTTGAGTTCAGGATTGAAGTGCCCAAACAGGTTGGAGAGCAAATCCTCAAAACCATTGAATACAGAAAGCACCAGAATGAGCGCGGCGGTGCCAATGGCTACGCCCAGCACGGATATGCCCGTAATGATGTTGATGGCATTGGTGCTGCGCTTTGCAAAAAGGTAGCGGCGGGAGATGAGGAGTGGAAGGTTCATGTGGTGCGAAGATAGGAGGGATTGTGGATTTGGTTATTTGAGGATTTGGTTATTTGGAGGGCTTCGCTCTTGACCAATCACCAGTCTCCAATAAACCAATCACCAATCCACAATCGCCAAAACCCTTGCCGCCGCTTCGGTGGGCGACATTCGCCCGGCCAACACTTCGGCTTGCACTTCGGCGAGTTTTTCTTTTACAGCAGGGTGCTTATAAAACATGGTTTTCAATCCGGCTTCGATGGAGTCTTCCAGCCAATAGAGGGCTTGTTGGCGACGATTTTCTTGTAAAAACCCATTCGCAAGCGTATGACTGTGGAATTCCAGAATCGCTTCCCAAATTTCGGTAATCCCCATGTTTTCCAAGGCACTGCAAGCCATTACGCGAGGTTGCCAACCGCTGGATTTTGGGGGCAAAAGGTGCGTGGCGTTGAGGTAATGCCCCCTTGCCTGGTTTGCCAACTTGACGCGGTCGCCATCGGTCTTGTTGACTACTAAAAAATCGGCCATCTCCACAATGCCGCGCTTGATGCCCTGTAATTCGTCGCCAGCACCAGGTAGCAACAACAGCAAAAACACATCGGTCATACGTTGCGCGGCTATTTCCGATTGGCCCACGCCGACGGTTTCAATAATGACTGTATCGAACCCAGCGGCTTCTACCAGTACAATGGCTTCGCGTGTTTTTCGCGCCACCCCGCCGAGTGAATCGCCAGAAGGGGAGGGGCGGATGAACGCCTTTTCAGAGGCCGAAAGCTGCTCCATGCGCGTTTTGTCACCCAAAATACTGCCCCCGCTCACGGTGCTAGAAGGGTCAATGGCCAACACGGCCAAGCGTTTGCCCTGTGCTACCAAGTGCATACCCAATGCCTCTATAAAGGTGCTTTTACCCACGCCAGGGGCGCCTGTGACGGCTATTCTTAGGGATGTGAGAGAAGTGTGAGAGGGTGAGAGTAGCCGTCCAATGATTTCCCGCGCTAAAATTTGATGTTCCTCCCTTGCGCTTTCCACGAGGGTGATGGCCTGGCCGAGCAATACGCGGTCGGAAGCACGGATGCCTTGCACAAATTGTTCGACACTGGGGAGTTGACGGCGCATGGGGCAAAGGTAGGGGTTGACTTTTAACCGTTGGCTCTTGACTTGATTGTACCGACGGCTTTAGCCGCAGGAAAACGCTGGAGAATCTATGGCGCTATACATTCCTGCGGCTAAAGCCGCCAGTACAGACAGGGCAGCGCGGTTAAACTTAATTAACCGTGTGTCAAATATATTTTTAACGTTCTTTCAAAAGATTGATAATCAATGTTTTTGCCTTTAACTAAAGGGACACTTTTCGCCCCTTATAGGTTAAACTCAGTTAAACAACTCAGAGGTGAGTTAGAGCCTATTGCGGCAGTGAATTTTGTGGTCAAACCTTGTGGCAAAAATTATTAAGCCATGAATAAACACATCCTTCTTTTTTTGCTCTTCGTCCTATCCTTAGGCGCTTGCCGCTCGCTCCGAGTGCGCGATTTCCACACCAACCAAAATCTCCCTGCACGGTTGCCGCGCCTTGGCTTGCTCGTGCATGAACGCAGTTTTCTGGAAGCTTTCGATTGCGCACTGGATCGTGAAGTGGTGATCAATAATGTAGTCAGCGGGCCTTACGCACCCGCCCCTTGGGTGGCATACGAAGTAACTGACCAGGCACTCGAAGACGCTTTTCAGGTGTTGGGGAATGAACTTGACGACAACCTGAATCAAGTCTCCACGCCTCGGTATGGCCATGCTCGATTCAAATTGCTCTTTTACAAACGCCGCAATTCAGGCTGGGGCTGGACGGTGGCAAGTGTCTCTACGCTGTTTGTTCCAAACCTACTGGGGATGCCTGTCAGAACCCACCGTGCAGAACTAGAATTGCAGATGGAAATTTTGGACGCAAAAGGGAAAATGTTGGTGCGCTATACAGCGCCGGGCGCCGGGAAAGCAATCGTGGCGGCTTACCATGGGTACGACAACTCTAATGCTACACGTAAAGCCAACCTACTGGCACTTCAAAGCGCCATGTCGAAAATCAAAAAGAAACTCGAAGCCGATGTTCCTTCCCTCGCAAGCCAGTTGGAAGCAGCCGGAACCCTCCGCAAATTGGACGGCAAATAAGCACGCACTACTTCCTCAAGAAGCCGCAGAACCATGAAAGCGCGCAGCGCCCGACATTTTTTAACCCGCTTTTCCGGTGCGCGGTGTGTCGGTGCGCTGCGATTTTAATTTTTGCCACGAATTACACTAATTTGCACGAATTAGGATTGTTATTAGTGAAAATTAGTGTAATTCGTGGCAAAAATACCTCGTGCTATTTCAAATAAAAAGTCCCCATCATTTTCGTCCCGACCACTTTTGAGGCGCTAACGGTTAGCACGTCTTTAAAAATACGGGTAGGGTTTTTTTGCGCATTCCCTTTGTAATATTCTGGCCAATTGACGAGGTCGGTCCATTTGCCAAAGACTTTTATCTGCGAACCTGACAACATTTCCCAGTTGCCATCGGCGATGGTTGAAATGTCGAGGTTCCCACCGCTGGAATTGTCACTGTAATAAACAAAAGTGCCATCGGAACGCAGAATGATCGAATTAGAGGTGAAAAAAATGTCCCCATCGGGCACGTCCTCTGTGATATGGTTTGAAATACGCTTGTCGAGCAATTTGGCAATGGGCGAACTGGCTGCTGTAGATCGTAGCGTAGCCTGATATTTTTCGGGCAAATTGGAACGCAGCACAAAGGGTTGTGCTCTGTTGTAGAATACAAGGTCGCTGATGGCCAAGTCCTTGTAGCTTTTTCCGGGATAGATAGATTTAATTTTCAGTTCAAATGATGAGCCTTTGACAGGAGCTCGGAGCTCAATTTTTTGCCCGGCTTTAGTATCGCGCAAAGTGTAAGCATTGCTGGATGCTCCTTTTACCCCAAAATCAAAATCGCGCAAACGGGCATTGGCCGAAAAATGCTCGTTGGAACGTTGGTAACCATTCCATATCTGAATGGCGGTGATTTCCACGGGCTGATCGAAATCAAAAGTCAAAAATTCGCCTTCGCCCGACGAGGGAGCGCCTTCTGCCCAGACGAATTCTTTTCGACTGTCAAACAAATTGGCAGGACTGTACGCGGCTTCCGGCGCGAGCGTAGACGACGCAATGACCGTGCCTTTCAAGCTTTGGGGCGGTACGAGGCGGAGCGTTTCGCCTTTATCATTCATTACTTTTATTTCGCTAATGGAGATGAAAGCATCTTTGGGGTAGGAATAGAGATTTACGCCCTCCCGCAATGTTTCAGTTTCTTCCTTGCCCGTAAGCGTAAAGCGAATGAAAAGCGATTTAACCAAGCCATTTTGATTGACGGAAATTCGCGCATTGGGCATGCCTGCATTGGCGGCTTGGCCATTGGTATAAATCAAAATCGGAGCATCGTTCTTTTCGGGATTAATAGCAAAAACCCCTTCTTTCGACTCGATTTCGATGCCTGCTATAGGCAATGCGTCTTGGAAGTACAGCATGATGCCTTCGTCAGGCCCTGTACCAGGCAAGGTTTGCCAAACGCTTGAAGGGTTGGCGTCGAAGAGGTTTTCTACGCCTTTTCCGACTGCGGTAGAGGTAGCGTAAATACCTTCGAGGTAAGTGGCGGGGGGAAGATTTACTTCCGTTGTATTCTTCGGGGAATCGGAGTTGTTGGTTGTTTTTTGCGTTGGCTCGTTGCCGCAGGCAGCAAAAAACAGGAGGATTGGGAGGGCGCGACAAGTTGCTTTTTTCATTTTGCCGTATTTTTAATTTCCCCAAAGATACGATATTGAGTTACCTAATATTTGGTGTCCGTGCGGTTTGGCGGCTTTACTCATCCGATGACTCA
>JACMMM010000050.1 GCA_014379065.1 Saprospiraceae bacterium | reverse complement strand
TCGCGGAGATTTACCGGGTTTTGGGCGAGCCTCAAAAAAGTTTGGAGTACAATTTGAAAGATATTTCTATTTGCGAAAAGGTCTTGCCCCAAATGCATCCCGATTTAGCAACGTCATTCAATAACCTCGCATTGACCTATAAGGCACTGGGCGAATCTCAAAAAAGTTTGGAGTTCAACAAAAAAGCCTTGTCCATACAAGAAAAAATCCTGCCCCCGGAGCATCCCAGTTTGGCATTGTCGTATAACAACATTGCGTCAACCTACGGTGCTTTGGGTGACCATCAAAACCGTTTGGACTTCAATAAAAAAGCCTTGTCCATCCGAGAAAAAGTCTTGCCTCCAGTGCATCCCGATTTAGCACAGTCGTACAACAACCTCGCGTTGACTTACGACGCCATTGGGGATTTGGGGCAGGCAGTGGACTTTATGCGGCTTGCAGTGGGTGTTTTTGAAAAATCCCTGCCAGCTGCGCACCCAGATGTGGCGATGGCGAAAAAAAGCCTGGCCTCTTTGGAGGAGCAACTAAGCGCTGGGGCAGGATGAGCGGCTGTCACAAATGTGAAAATGTTAACCATCTTAAGGAAGTTAAAACCATGGAAAAAATGAAAAAAAATTGAAGAAAACATGAATATGAAATCAATAATAAAAGTGACAACCATATATAATTGCTCCTTGGAAAGAGCCTTTAAAACGCCCATGCTTTGTGACGTTTCAAAAGTTCACACGGGATATGGTATAATGCCCAAAGTCACACATTGCATTGATGACGAAAATTGGGGAAAACCTGGCTATAGTAAAAAGGTATTTGTGGCTAAATCACTTATACAAAAAGGGGGCTGGGCTTCTGTTGACAAAGTAATCGAACGCATAGAGCATAAATACTGGAAAATTGAGGTAAGTGATTTTAAGTCCTGGATGCTAGGGTTTTCAAAATTTACAGGAGAATGGAAAACTACTGAAATTGAACCCAATAGAATTCTTATAGAATATACCTATACTTTACATTCAGATATTGCATTGCTATACCCGCTAAACTGGCTATTTGCAAACACATTTTGGAGGGCATACATGAAAAGAGTATTAGAAAATATAAGAAAACTGGCCTATAACCATGAACCGTATGCCTATGAATAATTACTTCGGCCACTTATTATCCTTCCTATCCACATCCGGTATCGTCGTCCCTCCCATCACAACCGACTTCACCGTTTTCCCTTCCGCGCAGGCCACATGAACGTTCTGCTTCCCATCCCGCCACGCGGCAGCCGTTTGATGAAAAGTCTCTTTTGAACCATCGCTGTACTCCACTTCGAGGTGAATCGGCACCGGAATATTGCCCTTGCGCTGCACCACAATAACCTGACAATGCGCCGCTTCATCGCTCACAACAGCTTGAATGCCAAGGTCGGGATAGCCCCAATCAAAAAACCAGGGTCTCCAAAACCAGTCGAGGTTTTGCCCCGAAGCGTTGTTCCAGGTTTGGAAAAAATCAAAAGGCGCAGGGTGTTTGCCTTTCCAGCGGTTCATGTACTCGGTCATGCAAGCATGGAATTTTTCGTAACCCAGCAAATCCAGCAAAGTGAAATACGCCTGCGAGGGGCGCTGGTAGGAAGCGTTGCGGTAAGCAGTGCTGAGGTTGCGTGATTTGACCATGGGCGGCACGTCATTTTCTGTACCTGCAATGCTGGAGTAGTCGCGCACGCGGCCCTCCGTATGGTTGGAAAGCGAGTCAGAGAGCAGATAGTCGAAAAACGCCGCCCAACCCTCGTCCATCCAGGCATGATCCTGTTCGTTGATGCCCATCATAAAGGGGAAATAGGTATGGCTGATTTCATGCACCGTAAGCCCCATGGGCGAATTGGGCGCCGTGCTTACGTCGTTGCACATCATGGGGTATTCCATACCATCATCGCCGTTGAAAACGGTCATGGCAGGGTAGGGGAATGGATATCCGGGCAGCCAGGTGCTCATGGCACGGATGCCGTCGGAAGCAATTTTTGCAACTTGCGGGTAGTCGGTGGAAGCCGTGTTGTAAACTGCGCCGATAAAAGTGCGGCGTCCCGTCTTGTCGTCCACGACCACTGATGTGGCGTCCCAGTTGTAATGATCACTGGCAGCAAAAGCGAAATCTGGTACATCGCTGGCTTTGAAATGGAAGGAAGTAAGCGCTGAACTTCCCGAAAGTTTAGAACTTTCGGGAAGTTTTTGCTGACGATAAACCCCGCCCGCCTTCAATTCTTTTTCTGAAAAAACAGAAATCACCTCCGCGCTCGTATGTGCCTTTTGCCAACGAGAGAAGTATTCGGGGTTTAAAATATCCTTCGCGTTTTGCCACTCTCCCGTGGCCCAAACCTGAAATCCTGCGGGCATTTTGATCGTCACGTCATAATCTGAAAAGTCGTTGTAAAACTCTTGCTGACCGGTATAAGGGTGGCTCGCCCAGCCATTAAGGTCGTCGTACACGGCGATTTGCGGATACCAGTACGGCACAAAAAACGTGGTGCTGTCACATACGCATTCCCGTGCCGAACCTTTAGCCGCAGGTAAAGTGTATGACCAGCGCAGGGTAAAAGTGACGGATGATTTTGGCGATACAGGCGTGCTTTTCAACGAAACATCCAAGAAAGTAGCAAAGCGGTTTTGATCTTGAGCGGCCACCGTTTTGCCGTTGAATGTCAGGCTTTCAATGCGCGTGCCCTCGTCGCTGACATCGCTGGCAGCCACGTCGAAAGCCCGCTGTACGCCTTTGCGGTAGCGGTCGTGCTGGAGTTTGAAACGGATGGTTTTGAGCGTATCGGGGCTGTTGTTGGTGTAGGTGATGGTTTCCTCGCCGGAGAGTCGGCGGGTTTTAGGATCGATGCTCGCCTCGATGGAATAGGCTGCGCGGTTTTGCCAATAATTGGGGCCGGGCTTTCCGTCCCAGCTGCGCGTGCCGAGTTCGTAGGGCTTTAGGTAATTGCGGGGGACGAAGAGGGTGGTTTGAGCGGAGAGTGATGCGAATGCAATGAGAAGCCCGCCTACGCTAAAGCTTCGGCGGGTAAAGCGGGTAAAAAACATGGTCGTATTTTTTGAAAATTAAAGGGCGAAGAACGGGAGAAAAAGCCGTTTGGCAGAACAAAGGATATTCTGCCAACAGGTAATGAAAAACTTAAAAAAGCAACGGAGAGACAAAAAGTGTCCTCTCCGCCGCACATAATTTTTGATCAGGGGCGTTTTCAGGCATAGTATATAGCAGAAGTGTCAAAATATGGACAAAAAATATTCCCGTTGGCATTTTTCTTAAAAATACATTTGCAGCACGAAAATTCGCTAGAAGATTGTTTCATTTTTTAACCTTATCTCTTTACATGTTTAAAAAAATCCTCCTTCCGGTTGCAGCATTTTTGCTGCTCGCCTTCAACGCTTCTGCCCAGCACCGTACCTGTGCCGCCGAGGAAGTACTCGCCCGCCAATTGCTGGAAAACCCAGCCATGCTTCAAGAAATTAGGAACATCGAAGAACACACGCAAAAATTTATCCAGCAAGGCGGCGCTAGCGACCGCGCTGTGATAACCATCCCGGTGGTGATCCACTTGGTCTACTACAACAGCACCCAGAACCTCACGGATGCACAACTCCTGTCGCAGATTGACGTGCTGAACGAAGACTTCCGCCGCACCAATGCCGATGCAGGCAATACACCCGCTGCATTCCAAGGCGTGGCTGCTGACTGCGAAGTGAACTTCTGCATGGCCAAACAAGACCCTAACGGCAATTCCACCAATGGTATCGAGCGCCGTCAAACGACTGTGAACGGATTCACCACCAACGACAAAGTGAAGTATTTTGCGCAAGGTGGCCTCAATATCTGGGACCGCAACAAGTACCTCAACCTGTGGGTTTGCAATCTCACTGGCGGCTTGCTCGGCTACGCACAGTTCCCAGGCGGCCCGGCAGCCACGGACGGCGTGGTATGCGATTATGCCTACTTCGGCAGAATCAACGCAACCCCGCCCTTTGATCTAGGTCGCACCGCCACCCACGAAGTAGGCCACTGGCTCAACTGCTACCACATTTGGGGCGATGACGGCACTTCATGCAACGGCACGGACAGCGTGAGCGACACGCCAAACCAAGCTGACGAAAATTACGGCTGCCCCTCGTTCCCAACCATCAGCTGCAGCAATGGCCCGAACGGCGATATGTTCATGAATTACATGGACTACACGGACGATGGTTGCATGAACGTCTTTTCCGAAGGCCAAAAATCGCGGATGCAATCGCTGTTCGCCTCCGGTGGCGCAAGGATTGCCCTGGCCAGCTCGCCCGGCTGTGACGAACCTAGTGGCTGCGGAACGCCATCTGGTCTCGCGGCTACCAACATCACCCAAACTAGTGCTACCTGTAGTTGGAACGCAGTAAGCGGCGCCACTACCTACACGTTCGAGTGGAAGAAAAACTCCGACCCTAACTGGACCGTTGTGGCCAACCTGACCAACCCAACGCATACGCTGAATGGTCTGACTTCTGGTACGCTCCATGACTATCGAGTAAAAGCGATTTGCAGCGGAAATCCAAGCAGTTATGCTTCGGCGCAGTTTACGACTGCTGCTTCCAACTGCTCCGATCAGTACGAGCCGAACAATACCAACGCCACCGCCAAATCAATTCCGATCAATACGGCCTTTACTGCACAGATCGCAACCACCACCGACAAGGACTACTACAAGTTTAGCAACACCTCCACCGAAAAGAATATCAAGGTGGAACTGACCACATTGCCGTTTGACTACGACTTGAAGCTGTACAAAGGCACTACCTTGAAAGGAACATCAGAAAATGGCGGTACCGCTGACGAACTGATCATCCTCAACAACGCAACAGTGGGCACTGATTATAAAGCCTATGTGTATGGCTACAATGGCGCTTGGAGCAACACCCAATGCTATACCTTCAAAGCAAGCAGAAGGTCTTCCGCTTGGCGTACCGACGGCACCGACACTGAGCCCGGAGAAGAAATCGCACTCGAAGTGATTTTTGAAAACGCTGGCTTTGGCCTCTTCCCCAACCCTGCTACCAACCAAGTAATGGTAGAAGTGCCCATGGAATCGGACGGCAAAGTAAGTGTTGCTATCCTTGATCCGGCTGGCAAAACCACCTTGGCACAGCAGCAATCGCTCACGAAAGGCGAAAATCGTTTCACTTTCGATATTAGCAGCCTGCCCAACGGTGTGTACTTCGTGCAAGTGCGCAACGGCGAGATTGCTAAGACGCAGAAATTGATCGTACAGAAATAAGCGAATTACGATTTTGGATTTACGATTGCGGCGTATTGGTCATGGCCAATACGCCGCTTTTTTGATGCCTAAAATCTGCTCTCGCTCCCAAGTGAAACTCGGCCCAAAAAATTTCGTATTATCCATTCACCGAGTGTCATCCCGATGAATGGGAAATGGGATCCTTTTTCACTGCTGTAATTTTCCGCCCCGCGTGGTGTTCTACCTCAAACATAGATCAACCTTTTGGTTAACAACTGATGCCCGGCCGCCGCGCCTGGG
>JACMMM010000517.1 GCA_014379065.1 Saprospiraceae bacterium | reverse complement strand
TGGCAACCGAGCGGGGTTTTTCAAGGCTTGCCCGCCGGGAATTATCTCGTTTCCCTGCGCGATTCGGCTGGATGTACGGATTCAGGCGATTATGTAGTGGGTTCATTTCCGCCAGTACTGGATTCACTCGTGTCAAATACGATTGAAACTTGTCTTGTCGGGGGTATGCTTTCTGTTGCTGCTGTTTCAGGCACAGCACCATTCGAGTTTCAAATTAACGGCGGGCCTTGGCAGCCGAGCGGGATTTTTCAGGGCTTGCCCGCCGGGAACTACATCGTTTCATTGCGTGATTCGGCGGGATGCATGGATTCAGGCAATTATGTAGTTGGTTCAACGCCACTCGCTCAGGAATCCTTGGTGTCCCTTGCCCGCGCGACGTGTGTTGTAGGGGGGAACATTGTTGTAACCGCTGTTTCAGGCACTGCACCATTCGAGTTCCAGATCAATGGCGGGCCTTGGCAGCCGAGCGGGGTTTTTCAGGACTTGCCTGCGGGGAATTATCTTGTTTCCCTGCGCGATTCGGCAGGGTGCACGGATTCGGGCGATTATGCAGTTGGTTCATTCCCGCCAGTGTCAGATTCACTCGTGTCAAACACTGTTGAGACTTGTCTTGCCGGGGGCGCTCTTTCTGTTGCTGCCGTTTCAGGAACAGCGCCCTTTGAGTTTCAAATCAATGGCGGGCCCTGGCAGCCGAGCGGTTTTTTTCAGGACTTGCCCGCAGGGAGTTACCTCGTTTCTCTGCGGGATTCGGCGGGATGTACGGATTTCAGCAACTATATAGTAGGCTCATCCCCACCAGTGTTGGATTCGCTGGTGTCAATTGCGCCCCCAACTTGCCTTGTTGGCGGTGTTCTTTCACTGACGGCCGTTTCGGGTACCGCGCCATTTGAATTTCAAATCAATGGTGGACCTTGGCAGCCTAGCGGACTGTTTCCGGACTTGCCTGCCGGAAATTATTCAATCACCTTACGTGATGCTGCCGGATGTACCCATCAGCGTAGCTTCCATATAGAAGAAGAAGAACCTTTAATACTGCGGTTGGACAGCATAGGGAATGTGGATTGTCGGCATCCATTCGGTTTTGTAGCCGTTTCGGCTACGGGCGGGTTTGGCAATTATACATATGAGATAGACCATGGATCAGCGCAAAATCAGGTAGGCTATTTCCCGGGATTGATGGCAGATGTGTATGCCGCAACGGTAACAGATTCAGTGGGTTGTGAGGCAACGATTAGCGGATTGGAAGTGCTTAACTTTATAGATTCGGCCTTGACCAAAGAGACCGTCACTATCTATGAAGGGACGTATTATCAATTGCCCGATGGCCGACGCACAGCAATACCTGGCCAATATCCTTTCCACTATGAAACCGCAGAGGGTTGTGACAGTTTGTACCTGATTGACCTCATCGTATTGAAACGGCATATTTATGTGCCCAATGTTTTTCTGCCGGATGACAAAGGGTTGAACAATTTTTTCACGGTATATGCTGATGCATCTCTGGAAAATGTTCCGAGGCTCTCGGTCTATGACCGTTGGGGCGAGTTGGTATTTGAAAAAGAAAACCTCTTGCCAAACGATGAAGAAAATGGCTGGGATGGGCGTTTTCGTGGCCGACCCGTAAACCCGGGCGTATTTGTCTGGGTGGCGCAATTGAAATTTAAAGATGGATTAGCATTTGCTATTAAAGGAGACGTGACGGTGGTGCGGTGATTTGGAAGCGACTCAATATTTATTTCAAGGCTATTTTCCATTTGTGTTGATTTGCACCCAAATAACAAACACTCGTAAACATGACAAAAAGGATACTCCTCGCCCTTCTGCTACTCGGTGCAAACATGGCTGCCAGCCTCGCGCAGCCATTTTCCAAAACGGTGGTCTCGCCGAACAAAAGCATTCAGGCCACCTTGATACTCAACGAAAAAGGCGAAGCAAGTTACAAAATCAGGTTTCAAGGCAAAGATGTGATAGGCCAATCGCGGCTTGGCCTTCGTTTGCGTGGTTATGATCTGACAACCGGCTTGAAAAGGATCAGTGACAGCAAATCCTCGGAAAAGAACAGCTGGAAACCTGTTTGGGGCGAGGTGGACGAAATTAAGAACGAGTACAAAACCATCACGCTCAAACTGGTCAGTGCTGAAGGCCTGCGCTTCGATATTGTTTTTCGGGTGTACGACGATGGAGTGGGCTTTCGCTACGAATTTCCCAAAAAGGATAAAACGAGCGAAATTGTGGTGCTGGACGAACTTACGGAATTCCAAATGACGGCAGATTATACTGCCTTGTGGGCGCCCAGCGACTGGGATTCCAACGAACATACTTACACAAAATCGAAGATCAGTGAGATAGATGCTACCAAGCATCTCACGGATATTGAACCCTTTGTGCAGCATATTACGAATGTACACGCCGTGCAAACGCCTGTGACTTTGCAAGGGCAATCGGGCTTTTGCATGTCTATCGCCGATGCGGCCCTCGTTGATTACGGAGCAATGCACCTGGAATTTGATCGTACTACGCGCACCTTCAAAAGCTTTATCATCCCCACGGCGGATTCTACGGTCAAGTCAATCAACAAGTTGCCATTCCACACCCCTTGGCGGGCCATACTCCTTAGCCCAGATGCAGGCGGCTTGCTTACCAACCATTTGATCCTCAATTTGAATGAGCCCTGCAAAATCAAAGGGGACTTGTCGTGGATCAAACCCCAGAAATATGTTGGCATTTGGTGGGAACTCCATGTTGGCAAATCCGGCTGGAACTACCTCGACAAGGACGGGAAACCAACTGGGAAGCATGGGGCAACCACCGAAAATGTGAAGCATTATATTGACTTCGCCGCCCAAAATGGTTTTGCGGGAGTGCTCGTAGAAGGGTGGTTCGAGGGCTGGGAAGATTGGTTCAACGTGATGCGACCCGAGATTTTTGAATTTACAAAGCCTTACCCCGACTATGATATTTCTGAAATCAGCCGCTACGCCAAGGAGAAAGGGGTGAAAATTATCGTACACAATGAAACCGGTTCGGCGATTCGCAGCTATGAACGACAAATGGATGCCGCGTATGACTACTACCTTAAATACGGCTTCAATGCCATCAAAACGGGCTATGTGGGCTTCATCCAACCTAAAGGCGAGTGGCATGATGGCCAGGAAATGATAAACCATTACAATGAGGTGCTGCGCCGTACCGCTGAAAAGCATATCATGGTGGTGGCCCATGAACCCGTTAGACCCAGTGGATTACAGCGGACCTGGCCCAATTTCATGGCATCTGAAGCAGCACGTGGTCAGGAATTCAACGCTTGGAGCAAGGGCAATGATCCCAGCCACGAACTCAGTCTCATTTTTACCCGACTGCTCGGCGGGCCGATGGATTATACGCCCGGCATTTTCCAAATGGAACTCAATCAATTCGACAAAGCGAAAAAAGACCGTGTTCGCACCACGGTTGCCAAGCAACTTGCACTTTACGTTACGCTTTATTCGCCTGTTCAGATGGCCGCCGACCTTCCAGAAAACTACGAAAAACGCTCCGACGTATTTCAGTTTATCCGCGATGTACCTACCGATTGGTCGGATACTAAAATACTGAATGCCGCTATTGGCGATTATGTCACTACTGCCCGACGACAGAAAAACTCTGACAACTGGTTTATCGGTAGTATGACCGACGAAACACCTCGCCAATTCAAAGCGAAACTTGACTTCCTCGATGCGGGCAAAAACTACGAAGCAACGATCTATGAAGATGGGAAAGACGCGCACTATCTGGATAATCCGTATCCGGTGAACATCCGCAAATTAAACGTGCGCAAGGGGCAGACGCTGGCAATTAATCTGGCCGATGGAGGCGGCTGTGCCATCTCTATCAAAGCAGTAAAGTAGAGCGTCTACCAGACTACTGGACATTTTGACATTGGACGTTAGACACGATTC
This sequence comes from Saprospiraceae bacterium, assembly GCA_014379065.1. GTDB lineage: Bacteria > Bacteroidota > Bacteroidia > Chitinophagales > Saprospiraceae > M3007. The sequence continues at coordinate 64 of JACMMM010000517.1, read as the reverse complement.
AGCAAGTGCATGATTTTCAAATTTTTAGAGCGAAAGTCCAATGTCCAATGTCAAAATGTCCAGT
>JACMMM010000049.1 GCA_014379065.1 Saprospiraceae bacterium | reverse complement strand
GACGGAGAGACCTATGAGGAGGTATTGAATGAGACCATCGCCCGAATTGACGCGGCCCAACAAACCCTGGATGTGGCGATGTACAACAATAGCCGCGATGTCATTATCAATGCCATCAAAGCAGCACAGGCAAGGGGTGTTCGCGTGCGCTACGTCGCTGCACTTGATGCCAGCAATACAGCCCTTGATCCCGCCCCTCCATTCCCAGTGCTTTACGGCAACAGCACGGCGATCATGCACAACAAATTCATGGTGATTGATGCCGATATAACCGACAAAGCATGGGTAATGGGAGGCTCTTTGAATTGGACGAACCAAAACATGGTGAGCGACTTCAATAACACCTTGTTTATTCAAGATCAATCGCTTGCGCGTACTTATAGAATCGAATTTGAAGAAATGTGGGGCGGGGATGGCCTCCAACCAGATCCGCTTCTAAGCCGTTTTGGGGCTGCCAAACGCGACGACACGCCCCACCAGTTTATTATCGGAGGGCACCCGGTAGAATCTTATTTTTCTCCTTCAGATCAGACTAGCAGCCACATTGAAACCGTGCTCCGTAGCGCTCAGAGCGAGGCGCTTTTTGGGGCATTTTCTTTTACCAAAAATGAATTGGGGGATGCTCTGGTGGACGTTCATAATGCCAATATATCCGTCCGTGGCATCATGGAAAATATCAACGATGTAGGCGCAGAATTTACCCGGCTCCTGTCCTATGGCGTGGATGTGCGCCACCATTACCTTTCGGGCGATTTCCACCACAAGTACGGCGTAGTGGATGCCTATGACTGGACTTCTGACCCAACGGTCGTTACGGGTTCGCACAACTGGTCGGTGGCTGCCGAGACGGTCAATGACGAGAACACGCTCGTGCTCCACGACCCTGCGCTGGCGTCCTTGTTCAAAGCAGAGTTTGAAAAACGCTGGGGCGAATTCCCTTCGAGTGTACAAACGCTTCAAAATCAATCTTTAAGCATTTATCCCAACCCGACTTCTGGGTTTCTTGAAATGCGTGGCTTGCCAGAAGCAGAGGGCATTTTTTGTATAAAAAATCTTCTGGGCCAAGTCGTGTTTTCTGAAAGTCGTGGGGCAAAAATGCAATCGAGCTTACATCTTGAGGGTTTAGAGCCCGGTCAATATATCGTCACCTTTGTCAGTAAACATGCCGTTACCAGCGTTCCGTTTCAAAAAATTTGACGTAGCGCAAGCAGGGGCGGCACATCCCGTTGGCACGGATGCCGTATTGCTGGGTGCCTGGGCCGACGTGCGAGGAATTACACATTTTTTAGACATAGGGACGGGAACCGGCGTGGTCGCGCTCATGCTGGCGCAGCGTTCCTGTAGCGGCGACTTTAGTCGCAGCAATGCCGAGGACCGAATCTGGAAGGGTGTTGCAGTTGAAATTCACCCACCTTCTGCCACCCTTGCGCGTGAAAATTTTGCAGCCAGCCCTTGGGCCAAGCGATTGGAAGTTTGGGAAAGCTCGATTCAAGCATTCGCGAATATTGATAGTCTCACTTCAAGTGAGACTATCAATATGGATTGGCCAATCAAGCCTTTCGATCTGATAGTAAGCAACCCGCCATTTTTTTCTGAACTCACGACTTCGCCCGACAAAACCCGTAGCCTAGGCAGGCACACCGCCACGCTTTCACCGAGCGATTTACTAAAGTGTGTTTCCCACTTGCTCGCTCCGACGGGTAAATTTTGCGCTATCCTGCCAGAGTTTGAAGGTCGCCGACTCTGCGAGCTTTCCGTGCCACAGGGTTTGTACTGGACGCGGATTGCCGAGGTGCGTAGCCGACCCGGAAAGCCTATTGAACGCCTGCTCTTGCAATTTGAAAAAAGCCCCTACATCTTTCAGCGGGAGGAATTCAGCATTTACGCAGGAAAAACAGGGGATGAATATTCAAAGGTGTTTCAGGCGATGACACGAGATTTTTACCTGTAAATGGTGGCAATGGTGTTGGTTCGGGATCAATTCAAATTCAAAAGATGGCTCAGGGTCATCCTTTGAATGATTCGCGTTTTATCAACCGCTATCCGCTATTATTTTCCGACCTTCGCGGCCCTTTTTTGTATCCCGGAACTCCGTTCCGGGAAATAATAGGAAAATTTTATTACACATTTTTCCCGGAACGGAGTTCCGGGATACATTTATGAAGACAAAAACATTCAGGCTGGACAAAATAAACGTCATCACGCTCGGCTGTTCCAAGAATTTGGTGGACAGCGAGAACCTCATTACGCAACTGCGCGGCAATGATTACGAGGTGACGCATGAAAAGGATGACAGCGATGCCAATGTGGTGATTGTCAACACCTGCGGCTTTATTGATGTCGCAAAAAAAGAAAGCATAGACACCATCGTGGAGTATGCGAACATCAAGCGCGAAGGCGGTATTGACAAGCTTTATGTAACGGGCTGTCTCTCACAGCGCTACAAGGACGACTTGGAAGCGGAAATTCCGGAAGTAGATGCTTTTTTTGGAACTTTGGAAATGCCCGCGCTACTCGCCCGCCTTGAAGCCGATTACAAACACGAACTCCTCGGCTCGCGTCAAATTACGACCCTCCCACACTACGCTTACCTCAAGATTTCGGAAGGCTGCAACCGAACCTGCGCCTTTTGTGCCATCCCGCTCATGCGGGGAAAACATATCAGCCGACCCGTGGAAGAATTGGTCATGGAAGCCAAAAACCTGGCGAAACGCGGGGTGAAAGAACTCCTGCTCATTGCGCAAGAACTGACTTACTACGGGCTCGACCTTTACAAAACCCGCGAACTTCCTCGGTTGCTTCATGCGCTGGCTGATGTAGAAGGTATTGAATGGATTCGCCTACATTATGCTTATCCGAGCAAGTTCCCCTTGGAAATTCTGGATGCAATAGCGGAGCGAAAAGAAATCTGCAACTATCTCGACCTTCCGCTTCAACACGCCAGCGATAATGTACTCAACCAGATGCGTCGTCAAATCACCCGTGCTGAAACGGAAGCGTTGCTGTCAAAAATTAGGGAGAAAGTGCCGGGCATTGCCATTCGCACTACGTTCCTTGTGGGCCACCCCGGCGAGACCGAGGCCGATTTTGAAAGCCTGTTGAATTTTGTGCGCGAACAGGAATTTGAGCGCGTGGGCGTGTTCCAATATTCGCACGAAGAAAGCACCCGGGCCTACGAATTACCCGACGATATTCCGGCGGAGGTAAAGGCCGAACGCGCCCAACGGCTCATGGAAGTGCAACAGGAAATATCCTTGCGCAAAAATCAAGCAAAAATTGGGCAGGTGTTCCGCACCTTATTTGACCGAAAAGAAGGCAAGTTCTTTATTGGCCGTACCGAGGCCGATTCGCCAGAGGTGGACAATGAGGTGCTGGTGCCTGCAAAAAACAACTATGTCCGCTTGGGCGATTTTGCCGATGTGAGGATTACGGGGGCGGAAGAATTTGATCTTTTTGGTGAGGTGGTTTAATGGTGATTGGTATATTGGTGATTGGTAGACTGGGTGCCATACCCAATAATTCTGATGCGCACCGATTACCCAATCACCAATACACCAATACACCAATACACCAATATACCAATCACCAATATCTAATCACCATAATCATGGTCAAACATCTCGAAACAGGCATCCTCGGCGAAAACGCTGCTGCCGAATTCCTAGAACAACAAGGCTGGCGCATTGCCGAGCGCAACTGGCGCTCCGGACGAGGCGAGGTAGACATCATTGCCTGGTCTGAGGAGGAAATCCTCGTGTTCGTAGAGGTAAAAACCCGGTCAGGCGAAGGTTCTGGCTATGGTAGTCCCGAAGAATCAGTAGATGCTAAGAAACAGGACCAACTTGTTCGCGCTGCTGGTGCCTACATGGAGTCCATTGACTACGAATGGGAAATCCGATTCGATGTGGTAGCGGTCATCTTAAAGGATGGCAAGGTGTTGGAAATCAGGCACGTGGAGGATGCGTTTTTCCCAATGTAGGAGTGCTTCCAGCCACTGTATTTTTTACCCTTTTTTACTTTTGTTGTAAAGGCTTTTACTTTTTGGGGGTTCTCAGCCCCCCACCTTTGTCTCATCAAAACGGCAACCACACAGGATGACCGTCATGTAAGAAACCACATTTTTTCAACTACAAACTTTCTTTTAAGATGAAAAATTCTCTGTTGCTGTTGGCAACGGCCTTGCTTTTTATTGCCAACGCTTGTCAAAAAAACAACCCGCTCACAGATACCAATACTGAATCTGCAGAAACACAAAACATACGAGCTTATCTGACGGAAACCTATGGGTTTTCACCAGAAAGCATCGAAGAAACAGCCGACGAATTCATCGTAGAAGGAGATCAGGTTTTTCCAAAAGCAAATTTTTGGGAAGACTATGGAAAGAGCAGCCCTAACGAATTTTTTGTAGAACCTGCTCATGCTGAAGGCACTGCAGGTGACCGCAAACACTACCGGAGTTCCTATTTGGTAAATCCCGCGCAAAAAATCATTAAATTAAATGTGCATTCAAGTGTGCCACAGTCCTGGCGTTGGGCCATAATCGCTGCACTGGTTGAATGGAATGCACTGGACGGGAGATTCCAGTTTGAAGGCATGAACTCCGATCTTCCAGTGGATGGCGCGATCAATTTCAGGATGCATGACCTTTTGCCGGAAGATGTAGTTGCCCGAGGCACATATCCTACCAGCAATGGCAAACCTGGTAATTTAATTGAGATCAATTCTCAGCATAATTACATGCTGCACAGCCGAAAAATCTTCGCTATGATACACGAAATTGGCCACAACATTGGTCTTCGGCATACTGATGATGGTTTGGGGACGCTGATCACCAATGTCAGTAACACTTGCAAGAATAACGCCGACCATAATTCCGTGATGCAGCCTTACGTAGACCTTTGGGATGATTTCACGACTTGTGATAAAGAGGCTTACGAGGCTTTGTATCCGAATTGATTTTTAGGGCGTTGTATTTTAAGTAGAATGGGCTAGCTCGTTTTCGAGCTAGCCCATTCTGGATTTTTAGTGAAATTAATCCAAGGCAAATCCTTCCTGACTCTATTTTACTCTGGAACGTCATCTTACTTAATCTCTGCATCTTCTGCCTCATTTACTTCTGGCCTCAGTACATGCCGAAACTGACTAGGCAGGAACCTCATGCGATCACCCAGCCTCCGCTCCAGCATTAATGCTGCGACGGTATATCCCTCCGCAATTCCAGGTATTGGTAACGCGAACACCATAAAAAACGGCAAAAAACGTGGAATATCTTTCAATTGCTCCATGGCTTCATGCAATTCCTCTGGAGTAGGATTGCGATGCGCTGGTGTAAGGCGAAGTTTGCACGTGCCTTGACGCGCAAATACTTTCACCATCTGGGTGGTCTCGACACCCTCCATCATCAAGGCCCAAAGCATTCGACGCGGCAATTTTGTGATTTCCCGAAGTTTCATCATAGAACTTTCATCACAAAATTCCGGCCACTTATGATTCGTGTTGCATTCGGCAATGCATGGTCCATTCTGTGGAGGTAGTGCCACACTTTGAGGGCTCTTTAACTGCCAACGCTACTCCTTCTCCTCCGGCTTCAACAGGTGCCTAAAGCGACTCGGCAATAGTTTCATTCGATCTCCCAGCCACCTTTCCAAGGTCAACGCCACCAAAGCATATCCTTCCGCCATACCAGGCACAGGTATTACCACCACGACAAAAAAGGGCAAAAAACGTGGAATATCCTTTAACTGCTCTATGGCTTCGCGCAATTCTTCCGGGGTAGGGTTTCGGTGCGCCGGGGTGATGCGAAGCTTGCCGGTGCCTTGACGTGCAAATACTTTCACCATCTGGGTCGTCTCGACACCTTCCATCACCATGGCCCAAAACATGCGGCGTGGCAATTTTATAATTTCCCGAAGTTTCATGTCTGAAATTTACAGCGCAAAACTACGCTCAGAAATGAGGAGCACTGTCGTAATTCTAGTAGTATCAGGTTTATTTCTTTTTCTCCGGGCTCAATAAGTGCCGGAATCTGCTAGGAAGGAGTTTTATCTTATTTCCATACTTCTTTTCCAAGGATATCGCTGCCAAGGCATACCCTCCGATAAAACCCGGCACGGGAATCAAAAACACCGCCAGAAAAAGTAGGGATCTAGGGATGTCTTTCAACTGCTCGCCAGCCACATGCAATTCTGCTGGGGTCGGGTGGCGGTGGAGCGGAGTTAGCCTCAGTTTCCCGCTTCCGTGGCGTGCGTAGACGTGTACCATTCTGGTTGTGCCCACACCTTCCATTACAACGGCCCAAAGGAGCTGGCGGGGCAATTGGATTATTTTGAGAAATTTCATCTATGTTCTTTTAGTTGCTTTTGTAAGAAGCAGAACTTACTTTTGTAATGAACCAATCTTGCAAATGAAAACCACGCTCTTCG
>JACMMM010000516.1 GCA_014379065.1 Saprospiraceae bacterium | reverse complement strand
TGTTGACTATTAAAAACTCGTACTAAGCAATCGTATTATAAAGTCGTACTAAGTTGTGTGCCAAAAACATGTATATGCAAAGGCACACTACTTTCAGCGAAAGGAAGTTCATTGAAAAGCATTCGGAAGAAGGTATATCACCTGATCAAACTGCCCTGGAGTTAGGAATATCCATTTGGACGGTTCGCAAATGGCGGCAACGTCTAAAAAAGGGGGTTCGTGCGAATCGGCCATGGGGCGTCCACTTGCGGGTGCACTGAGCACGTTTCCCAAGGATATTGTTGCCCGGGTTAAGCAGCTCAGGGAGGGTCATCCTGGCTGGGGGGCAGCCAGTGTTTTGGATGAGTTGGGAAGCGAATACCCCCTTGGCACAGTACTTCCAAGCATTGATTCGATCAATCGATACTTGAAGCGAGAGGGGTTAGTGACGAAGTACGAGCCTGGTGGGGTATTTCCCAAACAGCGCTGCGAAGAGCCCAAAGCAGCTCACGACCTGTGGGAATTAGATGCACAGGGCGCAGTGCTCGTATCGGGGGTGGGCTGCCAGTCGATGATAAACATGAAAGACAGCCATACCAAAATCCATTGCATGGGTTTTCCAGTTTCTGTCAGGCACCAGATGTGCCAAGCATCTAAGGAGCACTACAAATGGGCACTCCGCCTCGCATTCGAGGAAAGTGGCCTGCCATTGGGCATACAGGTTGACAAAGACAGTGTTTTTTATGAAAACACTACCAAATCACCCTATCCAACACCTTTGCACCTTTGGCTTGTCGCTTTGGGCGTCAGCATGTGCCACATAAAACTGCCCCCGCCACAAAAACAAGCGATGGTGGAGCGATCCCACCAAACCTTAGACCGGCAGGTGCTCATGGGGCAGCATTATGAAAACTGGGGGCAACTTTTTAAGTACTGCAATGAACGGCGCCAACGCTTGAACCATAAATTGCCCAACCGATCCTTGGGCAACAAGGCGCCCTGTCAAGTGATCCCGCAAGCAGTTCACTCTGGCAGGCCGTTCTCTATTGAACAGGAATACGACCAACTTGACCCTCGGCGCATCCATGAATTGTTGGCCAACGGCACATGGTACAGAAAAGTCAGTTCAGGCAAAATGGTCTCAATCGGTGGAAAACGATACTATCTCAAACAAGCATCTCCCAAAAGCCAGGTACAAATAACATTTGAACCCACTCAACACCAATTTATCTTCCGAAATGTCAAAGAACTAATTGTAGGGCAGGCGGATCCAAAAGGTATTTCTAAAGAAGAACTGATGGACGCAACAACCCAAAAATTGATTGAAAAAAAAGCAAAAATTAAAAAATCGAAAAATTTCCCTTTCCAGAATTAGTACGACTTTATAATACGATTGCTTAGTACGAGTTTTTAATAGTCAACAATGGTTAATATTCAACGGTCAATAGTCAAAAGTCCTCTCGTATGAAAAACGGCCTCGACCGACAACGCAATATCCAGCGCGTTTTTTTGGCTTGCGCCATTGTTTTGGCACTGCAGGCTGCCAATCTACAGTTATTTGACGGGTCTTATGCCAAATTGGCGGATGCCACTGCGATAGAGGAGCTCACGGTTTACCCACCGCGCGGCATTATCTACGACCGCAACGGCGAACGCATTGTTAACAACGAGGCAACCTTTGATCTAATGGTGACCTACAACCAGATAGATTTAAAGAAAATGGATGTAGAGAAGTTTTGCGGCATTTTGGACATTAAAAAGGAGGATTTCAAACGAAATTTGGACAAAGATTGGCGGAGCGGCAAGTTTTCCAAATCAGTCCCTTTTGTTTTTTTGAAAAAAATATCCCCTGAAAAAAACGCTCGACTTTTAGAAAGCCAGTACGAATTTCCAGGGTTTTTCGTGCAAGCGCGCAGCATTCGCGGCTACCCCTTCGATGCTGGAGCGCACGTGTTGGGTTACATCAACGAGGTAGATCCGAGAGATATAGAACGCAACAAGGGCAAATATGAAACCGGCGACTACATCGGTGCCGCAGGCCTCGAATACGGGTATGAAGACTATTTGCGCGGCAAAAAAGGCGTTACCAACCTTTTGCGCGACAACCTTGGCCGCATCGTAGGTAAATACAAGCAAGGGGAACGCGATTCGGCAGCAATAGCGGGGAAAGATTTGGTGTCGAGCATTGACATCGAGTTGCAGGCTTATGGCGAAAAACTCATGCGCAACAAAACGGGGAGCGTGGTAGCTATTGACCCAAAAACGGGGCAGATATTGGCCATGATCAGTGCCCCGACGTACAATCCGAATTTGTTGGTGATGACCAATGAACGTGGGCAGGAATTCAGCCGACTGCTCACAGACCCACTGCGCTATTTTTTCGACCGCACGGTGATGGCAAAGTACCCGCCTGGCTCGATTTTTAAAACGGTGGTTTCTCTCATAGGATTACAAGAAGGAGTAATCAATACAGATGCTGGTTTCAACTGTTCAGGGGGCTATTTTTATGCTGGCAGACTCTACAAATGTCACCATAGTGGCCACTTAAATGGAGTAGTGGATGCCATCGCACACTCCTGTAATACCTATTTCATGAACAAATACCGTGATGAAATTGACAAAAATGGCTATTCCAATCCACAGTCGGGGCTTGACGAATTCAATAAATACATGGTTCAATTTGGATTTGGCCAAAAACTAGGTATTGATTACCCAAATGAAAGCCCTGGTGGGTTCCCTACCTCAGCGTACTACGATAAGTTGTACCCTAAAAACTATGGTAGTTGGCATTCTCCTACCATCATGTCTTGCGGTATCGGTCAAGGAGAGTTGCAGTTGACCACCATACAAATGGCAAACCTCGCGGCATGTCTTGCCAACCGGGGTTACTGGTATCCACCGCATTTGGTAAAAGAATTCAAAGATGGAACCCCTATTCCAGAGCGATTTTATGAAAAACACAAGGTGGAAATTGACCAACGTTATTTTGAGACCGTCGTGGAAGGGATGAGCCAATGTGTAGTGCGGGGTACTGCCCGCATTGCGCAAGTGCCTGGCATAGCCGTGTGTGGAAAAACGGGCACGAGCCAAAACCCGCATGGTGACGATCACTCCGTCTTTTTTGCCTTCGCACCAAAGGATAACCCCAAGATCGCCATTGCCGTTTATGTGGAAAATGCTGGCTGGGGAGCTTCTTATGCTGCGCCCATTGCCGGCCTGATGATCGAGAAAATGCTCAACGATACCATCTCTACCCAACGATTGGCCATCGAAGAACGCATGATAAATGCCGACCTCACTTCCAAAATACTCGCGAGCAGAGCGCAGGAAAAAATACAGGCCAAGCTTCCCAAGCCCAAGCCCGACTCGCTCCCAGACCCGGCTAAGATACCGACCGAAATACCTGATGCGGTGAATCCCAAGGACTCAAAGCCGCAAATCAATCGGAAATAGGAGCATAAAAAGACAGCCCGCGCTTTATTCATACGATAACTCCAAGTCATCGGATGAATAAAGCGCGGGCTGTCTTTTTATGCCTTGACAAAGAAAACCTATTTTAATTTCAATTTCGTTGCCACCGTAGGTTTATTCTTTTGTTGTTCTTCATTGAATGGCTTGATGTCAATGGTCAGCGTGTGTCCGCCCTCGCTGATTTCGCCAAGTTTATTGTTAGATTTTTTCACCGCACGGTCGGGGAAGTGGTAAATCTGTTTGTAGCTCATATCGGCTAAGAACATCTTGAACATGTCCATACTGCCTTCTTCGCCTTCTTCTCCGCCACCATTTTCCATCATGGCTTTTTTCATTTCCTCTCCAAGGTCGCCAGCCTTAAGCCGCTCGAAGCTCTTGCCGTTAAATCGGAACACCTCGTCCACCTTGGCCTCGTATTTGTCTTTGTTGATGATTTTGAGGGCGCGGTTGAGGGAAGCTACGTCAGCAAAATCAAAGGAGTAACCAAAGCTGAATGTGCTGGTGTCTTTGATTTCCACAACGCTGGTAATGCCCGCTACCCCTTGTAGGGTCGAAGCCACGCTGCTCATCTGTTCGCCTAAGCTACCCATCGGGTTTTCAGTGGGAGAAGCGGCATCTGCAGGAGGCGTATAATCGCCCTCGCCTTGAATGGAGGTAGAGTCAGCGCCCATATTCATAGCGGTGCTGTCGCCGCCCATGCCTTTAAACATGTCCATCATGCCCTTCATTTCGCTCATGTCGAGCGTCATTTTATAGGTGCCGGAACCATTATTTCGGAAAGTGGCTTCCTCTATAATGTGGAGGCAACCGGTAAGCGCAGTCATGCTTATGGTAAGCACTGCGAGGAATAGACTTTTCAAATTTTTCATTGAATGTGAAATAGTTATGAAGTGGGGCGGAAAATTTTTCCGCCGAAATTTTGGAAAATGATTTGCTTTTTAGAGTAAGTAAAGAGATTCAGCCTCTGAGCGTGGCGACCAAAAGATAGCGAAGGTCATTTGACAAAACGTTTTTTCAAACTAGTCATCACTTTTGAATGCGGGATGCCCTCTCCAGCCTCAAATTGCGAGATTGAAATTTCGATACTCTTGCGGACATGAAAAGGCAAATCCGCATAGAAGTCCGGCACTTCTCCATGGTTTCGACCTGCAAAGTCCAAGAGGTTCTTGAGAGCGGAGAGCAGTTTTTCGTCCTGAATTACGAGCAGTTGTTGAATAATGTTCAACTTTTCAGACTGAATGTTCATGTGAAACACAAGTTTGAGGATTTGAAGTGGGTTCAAAAACGATTTGGAAGGGAAGTTAAGGTAACGTTTGTTATTCAATCACAAACTCCCGCTCTACCTTTCCACCTGCTTTTTCCAGCGTAAAGGTATAAACACCTTTTTGGAGGTACAGTTTTCCTGTATCTGCTTTCTCGATTTCTAACAACTTTTTTGAGTCTTTCTGCGCAGCTTGAAGTGTTTCGCGGTATTTTTTCAAAACATCTTCTTTAAAATCAAGACCATAGGTCCACTGGTTTAAGCCTTTGACGCAATCAATCTGCCCACTGTTCAACACCGTGCCGCTCTCTTTGTGTTTCAGCACCCAAGATGCTTTGCCCGCCGTTTTGGCGAAAAACCAAATGGCCAATTCGGGATCTTTTGCGTCTTTGTAAGGTTGTTTGTTGCCCCAGTTTTTGGAGAACTTCTTCTTTTGTATTTCAAAAAGATGAATTTCAGAAACCAAGGTTTCCGCACTCAATTTCTGTATATTGGAAAGATCGGTCTTGAATATAGACCGTCCATGGGTACCAATGACCAATGTCTGTGCTTTCACTTGTATGGCCAGGTCATGTACCGGCACATCGGGGAAGTCAGGGCTCAAAGTCTGGAATGACTGACCAGCATCCAAAGATACATACACATTATGGTCGGTGCCGACATAGAGAATATTGGCATTTGAAGGGTCTTCTTTCACCACATTGATCGGTTCAAAGGGCAGGTCGAGACCAAGACGTTTCCAATGTTGACCATAATCCTGAGAAACATACAGGTAAGGCGTAAAATCATCCCAGCGATAGCCATTCAGGGCAACATACGTTCGCCCGCGCTCATGGGCGGAGGCTTGCACTCGGCTTACCCAAAGATTTTGGGGCAGACTGTCGGATATTTTTGCCCAAGTTTCGCCTCCGTCGCGGGTTACATGGATTAGGCCGTCGTCGGAGCCGGTGTAGAGGAGTCCAAATTTTAAAGGACTTTCACAAATGCTTGTGAGCGTTCCGTAAGGCACATTTCCGGGCTTTCCGCCCTTAGTCAGGTCGCTGGAAATGGCATCCCAATCGTTGCCCTGATTGAAAGAACGGTACAATTTATTTGCGCCCAAATACAACACATCTTGCTGATGACGGCTGAGCCATATAGGCGTTTGCCAGTTGAATCTCAGGGGTCTTTCACCAAGATCGTGTTTGGGTGTTATTGGTTTTGCATCGTTTGTCAACTTATTGACCCTGAAATAGTTGCCAAACTGAAAACCAGTGTACACCGTATTGTTGTCGCGGGAATCAACCTGCACTTGCATCCCGTCGCCACTCATAATTTCTTTGTAAGGGTATTGCCCTGTTTGTTGCCAACTCGTGGAAGCTTCGTAATCGCTTGGTCCCGCCCAGACACCATTGTCCTGTGCGCCGCCATATACATTGAATGGATCAGCTTCATCAGTCGCGATGGCATAAAATTGGCCTACGGGCGGATTGTTGCACTTTGCCCAAGAATCGCCGTTGTCCCAACTGATGTTTAGGCCGCCGTCGTTGCCATTCACGAGGTGGCCTGGACGGGCGGGGTTGAGCCACAGGGCGTGGTGATCTACATGGACATTGTCGCCATTGATGTTTTTCCAAGTTTTACCGCTGTCATCTGATCGGATGATAAAAAATCCGATCATGTACACCTTGTCGGCATCA
>JACMMM010000048.1 GCA_014379065.1 Saprospiraceae bacterium | reverse complement strand
GGCGGCGGTTACGAGCGCAAGCCCTGGCAGGACCGCACTCAAGGTGGCGGTGGCCAAGGCGGCGGTGCGCAAGGCGGCGGTGGAGGTTACGAGCGCAAGCCGTGGCAAGACCGCAGCCAACAAGGTGGCGGTCAAGGCGGCGGCGGCGGTTACGAGCGCAAGCCCTGGCAGGACCGCAGTCAAGGTGGTGGTGGCCAAGGTGGCGGCGGCAATTACGAGCGGCGGCCTTATCAAGATCGCAGTCAAGGTGGAGGCGGCGGCTACCAACAACGAGGTGGCGGCGGTGGTGGCAATTTCGGCAGAAAACCATTCCGCAAAAAAGAAGACTTTTATGTGGAACGCAAACCAAAGCCCGCGCTGCCCAGTGGCGAAGGCATGCCCCTGAACAAATATCTGGCGCACTGCGGTCTTTCGTCGCGCCGAAAAGCTGTAGAATATGTGGAGGCCGGAAAAGTCACCGTCAACAGCGAGGTCAAAAAGGAACCTTTCTACCGCATCCAGGCAGGCGACATAGTCATTTGCGACAGCAAACTGATGAAAGTGCAGGAGCGCCAAGTTTATGTGCTCCTGAACAAACCCAAAAACGTCATCACCACCACGGACGACGAACGGGGCCGTGTCACCGTTATTGATATTGTAGATTCCAGCTTTCCGGAGCGCTTATTCCCCGTGGGTCGCCTGGACCGGGATACCACTGGGCTTGTGCTCCTTACCAACGATGGCGAGCTGGCTCAAAAACTCACCCACCCTAGTTTCGCTGTACAGAAACAATACCGCGTTGGTCTGCGTCGCGGCCTGACCCCGGCTGATTTGGAACACATCGAACGGGGCGTGGAACTGGAAGACGGCCTTATGGAAGTCAACTGGATCCGCTTTTCGGAAGATCATCCGGAGCGCGATATCGTCGAACTGGAAATCAGTTCGGGTCGAAATCGCGTAGTGCGCAGGATATTCGAAACGCTTGGCTATGAGATTTTCAAACTTGACCGTTTCTACTTTGCAGGCTTGACCAAAAAAGACCTCGAACGCGGCAAGTTCCGCGAACTCACCCAACGCGAGGTCATTATGCTCAAGCACTTTACGGGACATCCGTCCACGGGCAAAAAGAAAAAGCCGGAAGAAGGAGATGTATCAGAGGAACCTGATATTGAAGAAGCGACCGAACCATAACCCAGGTATTTCTTTGACGCAGCTTCATAAAATTTACGCCAAAATTTTGGGGAGTTCGTCGTTCAGAAAATCAATGATATTTATAATTGTGATACCATCCGAGCGAACGACCCGCTCGGAGTCGGGTGTTATGATATAGGAGTGCTTTGGTTTTAAATCTTCCAAACTGCTGTAAAAACCACGCGAGATATTGGGCGCATTGGAATATTTTATCTCAATGCACACCTTTTCTGAGCGTGGAGTGAGCAGCAACAAATCTACCTCCGCTCCATTTTGTGTGCGATAAAAAAGGTATTCGCAAGATTTTCCCGCCATTTGGTAAATTTGTTCAATAACATACCCTTCCCAAGATGCTCCCACGGCAGGGCTAGCGTACAAATCTTCGCGGTCGCGCAAGCGAGCCACAGCGTGATAAAACCCAGCATCTCGGTAGTAAAATTTGGGGGTTTTGGTAAGCCGCTTGCCGATGTTTTCAAAATAAGGCTCCAACCGCCGCGTTAGAAAAGACCCTTCTAGCAAATCCAGGTAACGGTTGATGGTCTGGGAAGCAAGGTTCAGCGAGTTGCTCAATTCTGAAATGTTGAGCATTTTGCCTTGATAATGCCCGAGCATACGAACGAAACGCAGCATATTCGCAGCATTCGCCTCTTTTCCGATCACCTGCACTAAATCGCGCTCCACAAAAGTGGTAGAAAACTGGGTCAGCCATGCTCTAGCACGCTCGTCGTCAGGTGCTAAAAAGGCATCAGGGAACCCGCCTCTGTACCAATGCTGGCGCAAAATATTTTCTTTCGCCACCTCAATCAGCGAAAACGGGGATAATTCGTGATAGGCAATTCGCCCGGCCAGCGATTCAGCAGAATTTCGAAGCAACTCAGGCGAAGCAGAGCCCAACAAAATAAACCGCGCTGATTCGCGCTTTCGATCTACCAATGAGCGCAGGATTGGGAAAATCTGGGGCATGATTTGCACCTCATCAATGATGACACATTTATCCTCGTGTTGCAAAAGGTAAGTACCAGCATCGGCCAATTTTGCGCGGTCTTCTTCCCATTCCAAATCAAGATAAAGTACTTGTTTCTTTTCAGGGACGTCAAGAGTTTTAGCCAAAGTAGTCTTGCCTGCTTGCCTTGGCCCTACAATTGCGACAACCGGAAAGAAAGCCAAATCGTCAAGGATTGATTTTGTAACACTGCGATAAATCATGGTGCAAAAATAATTTTATCCAAGTAAATTAACAAGTTAAGTTTCATATTTACTTGGATAAAATTTCATAAGACCTGATCTTAACCAACTTGAATCATCCCAGATTTTTTGGACAATTCATGTCAGTTTGCTGAATTTTAGGTGCGTAGCACCCTAAACGTCGGTAGAAATTGAAAATGCAACGGAGGAAAAGGTGCGTAGCACCGAAACTTGACTCCTGAAGGCGTATTTGTTCCGGTGCTACGCACCTCATAACTGATTGAAAACGAATATTCTACCGACGTTTTGTGTGCTACGCACCCATTTCGAAGAATTTGGAATAACTCATGCTTCTTTTCCAAATGTTCCAAATTCCAGCCTACTTTTGTCAGGGATTGAACAAAAACATTCCCATTCACTATGAAAACGATTCGCAATCTCCTGCTCCCTTCCATTTTGTTTTTGGTCGGACTTTGCTCGCTGAACGCCCAAATGACCGATGGCAAACCGCGCATTGGATTCAAAGCCGGCGTAAACGGTTCAAATTTTTACGACGATTCCAAAGCTACCGACAAAAAATCGCGCATCGGCTTTACTGGCGGCGTATTTGCCCAAATCCCCTTTGCCAAAGGCAGGATGTCGTTGCGCCCAGAACTTCTGTTCACAACCAAGGGAAGTGATTTCAAGTTTTCAAATGTGAAACAGTATGTGGAATCTAGTTACATCGAATTCCCATTGTCACTTGAGTACAGATTGCTCGGTTTTATTAACCTGCACGCTGGAGCCTATGCTGGGTGGCTGGCAACTGCCAAAGGTGAAAGCTTAGCCTTAGGTTTTGAAAAAGAGGATTTTGAAGCATTTGATTATGGTTGGCAGGCAGGTGGAGGGATTGATTTTGGCGGCCTTGGCCTGCATTTCCGTATTTCACGAGGTTTACAGCAGATCGGTAGCGGCAAGGGTCTGTCCAGTTTAGTAGGTGATTTAAAAAACTCAGCTTGGGCACTCACCCTTTCTTACGGGCTTTAAACGCTTGAAAAATGAACGACATACTTGAATTCGATGCCGTTTTAGATGGCGTGAAAGGCATGGAGGCACTTTCCATCAATTTTCCCTACGATGTACAAGAACTCTACGGCGTACGCGGACAAGTAAAAGTAAAAGTCACCTACGACGGCGTACCCTATCGGGGCAGCCTCGCCAAAATGGGACACCACTGCCACTTCCTAATCGTGCGCAAAGACATCCGAAAACAAATCGGTAAAAACGCGGGGGACACCGTTCATGTCACCGTACAGCGCGATAACGAGGAGCGCGTGGTAGCATTACCACCTGAACTTGCCGATCTATTTGTCCAAAATCCAGAAGCGCAAGCCCGTTACGACAAACTTTCCTACACCCACCGCAAAGAATATGTGCAATGGATCAATGAGGCCAAACGGCCAGAAACCCGGCAGAATCGGCTCGCCAAGACCATTGAAATGTTGTTGAACAACAAGAAACACCCTAGTGATAAATAATTTACGATTTTGGAATTACGATTTACGATTATTTTGATCCGAAAAAGGCGAGATTCATGCCTTTTTCGGATCAAAATAATCGTAAATCGTAATTCCAAAATCGTAAATCTCCTACCTCCATGAAGATTTTTTGCATCGGAAGAAATTACGTTGACCACGCCAAAGAGCTGAACAATCCCGTGCCTTCGGAGCCACTGGTTTTCATGAAGCCGCCCACCGCGTTGTTGCTCTCCAACCGTCCATTTTACTATCCTGATTTTACGCAAGACCATCATTATGAAGGAGAAAACGTGCTTCGCGTTTGCAAAAAAGGTCGTTCAGAGCAACCTGAATATGCCCACCGATATATTGATGCGGAGGCTTTTTGCATTGATT
>JACMMM010000515.1 GCA_014379065.1 Saprospiraceae bacterium | reverse complement strand
TTATCCTTTCCAGGCGTACGAGCCACATTTGCATTCTCCCAAAGGCGGTTTGGTCACCCTGTCTCGAATGCCTCTGGCTGCCCAACGGTTTGAAACGTATACGGAACAGGGGCGCTGGTATCTTCCCACGGCAATGGATCGATTCCTTCGTAAAGGAATGTTAATCAGTTCGCTACAGTGGGAGGACGCGCCTGTGGTGCTTATCAATACCCATATTATTGCCAATTACAATGGCGATTGGGAACGCCAGGGAGTTTTCGCCCGGATGCAGGAGAAGCAGCTGCACCAATTAGCGGAGGTCGTAGCAATTCAACCCAGTAATGCCCTGGTGGTGGTGGTCGGTGACTTCAACATCCCGCGCGGCAGCCGCCTCTACAAAAATTTTCTTCAGCGGACTGGTTTAATAGATACGTTAGCCGAGGACCGGCGACCGACACATCGCCCACCGCGAGGGGTGCCGACGCACTATTCCCTGCCGATCGATTTTGTGTTTGTCCAAGTGCCCCAAAGCCTGTCGCTGCAAATCAAGTGTGATTTACGATTTTCGGACAAATTTGAATTAAGCCACAAGTATCACGATTACATTTCCGATCACAATGCAATTGAAGTAAGCTTTACGAGCAACACCTCCACCCAACAGATTGCTGCAACAGGCAGCGGCTGATGTGGCTGGGATAGAAAGATTCTTCTGATTGGGAGCCCATGCGAATCAAATAACGGTGAAAGCAGCAAATTTTTCGAATGGAGCCAAAACATGATTAATCCGGAATTTCTTCTTGCCTCACTCGTTGTTGTGCTTGTTCCTGGAACAGGGGTTATTTATACAATTACCACCGGGCTCACGCTCAAATGGCGGGCCAGCATTGCTGCCGCCATCGGGTGCACGCTTGGGATTGTTCCACATATTTTGGCGAGCATACTGGGGTTGTCAGCAGTACTTAATATGAGCGCACAGGTATTTTCGGCTTTGAAGATGGCAGGAGCCATGTATTTGCTTTACCTTGCCTGGAATATGTGGCGTGAAGCAGGGGCATTGGAAATCAATAAGAAAAGCGCAGAAACCAGCGCGACACAAATAGTAATCAAGGCAATTGCAATCAATTTACTCAACCCCAAGCTGACGATTTTCTTCTTCGCATTTTTGCCGCTTTTCGTCTCTAAAGATTCATCGTCTCCCACCATGGAAATGATAATGCTCAGCACTGTGTTTATGGGCATGACATTTTTAATATTTGCGCTTTATGGAATACTGGCAAGCGGAATTAGTGCTTATTTGATAAATTCGTCCAAAGCGGTTAAACGATTGCAACAAGCATTCGCGGTCGTACTCGCTACATTTGCAGTTAAATTAGCAGTGAGCGAAAAATAAGCACAGGTAAAAAAGCCCTGTCAATGCCAGCATCGCTCACACCACTACGCAAACCGTTGGACACTGGCATTAGATAAACAGAGTGAAATATGAATCAACTATCCAAAACTCAGACGTTCTGGAAAAATTATCTTTCAACACTGTCAAAAGAAGATCAAATGAACGCACCAACATATGTTGTCGATCAATTTGCTGATACCCCCGAAGCAGCTACTAAAGTTGGTAAACTGGTCCGCGACGGGATCAAGACAGCAACCAGTTCGCTCGTATGGGGGCTGGAACACATCGGCGAACCGCTCCCCAAAGTGGGTAACATCGAACTCATCGTGGATGGGAATGGCGAACCCCTTTGCATCATTGAGTTGATTGAAGTGGAAATCAAACCGTTCAATGCCGTGGATGAACAATTTGCCTTTGAATACGGCGAAGGCGATCGCACCCTTGATTTCTGGCTTCGTGACAACTGGGATTTTCTTTCACGCTGGTGTATTGAGATCGGGCGTGAACCGAACGAAACCATGCCCGTTGTCTTTCAACGCTTTCGCGTCCGATATCCTCAAAAATAATACTCACTTGGAGGATGTTTCTATGCCAAAATATTTCGCAGCACTGACAATCATATTAATGCTTGGAATGGTGTTGACCCGGGTCATGCTGATGAGGAGAAGGGGGATACAAGCAATGAATTTCGGCAAGATCGACAAAACGGATTTCCTGATTCCACCCTTTGCCCTTTTCTATTTCTATACCGTGTTGGCAAATGCATTCAATCTCCCTGCCGTAAGCACGCAGCAATTCTTACATTCTGAGATAATTTCATGGATCGGAGTCTTCCTTTGCCTGGCAGGGCTATTGTTATTATTGTGGAGTCTTATTTCATTTGGGCAGAGTTTTCGCGTGGGCATTGATATAGAACATCCCGATAAACTGATCACAAGCGGTGTTTTTGCTTTTAGCCGTAATCCCATTTATGTGGCATTTGCGTCCATTCTACTGGGGCAGTTCCTGATATTCCCAAACTGGATTCTTTTGGTTTATCTGGGTGCAGGCATATGGCTGTTCCACCGCCAGGTATTGCGTGAAGAAGATTATTTGAAGAGGCATTACGGCAGGGAATACCTGGAATACTGCAACCGAGTAAGAAGATACCTCTGAGTAGATGGCATGAAAGAAAGACCCACCTCAGAAAACATATAATTCGTGTCCCATAGGAAAACACATGAAAAGTAACAAAGCGCGCTTTGCTTCAATGGATGAGTATATTGCCACTTTCCCCAAAGAAACACAAAAAATAATGGAGGAATTACGGGTAGCCATAAAAGCCGCCGCTCCTGACGCAGAGGAAAAAATTGCGTATCAGATGCCCACGTTCTCGCTGAACGGTAATTTGGTCCTTTTTGCAGCCTGGAAAAATCATATCGGGTTTTATGGAACATCTGATGCAATTCAGGAGACCTTGAAAAATGAATTATCAATGTATGCAAATGAGAAAGGTTCTTTAAAATTCCCGTTCAACAAACCCCTACCGTTGGAATTGATACAAAAGATCGTTAAACTCAGGGTTGCCGAAAATTTGAAAAATGCTGGTATAAAATCAGGCAAATGAAATAGTCTTATCTGTGGGTAAGGTTTTGGGAAATTAATTATTGTTTCTGTTGGTCAGAGGGGCAGGCAAAATGTTCTGCCCTGGTTTGGTATACTTTTTCATCATGTTCCCGCACGAGCGCAGCGATGTTAATTGATGAATTACTGACTTACCTATTCGATGGGAAGCCTCATCTGCTTGCGACCCCGATGGCAACATGGCTGGCTTCATCACGTCGGTTCACTGCTTTTATCAACACCTTCCACAACAAGATCCGTAAGAAACTGCGTGCCACGCAGGAGATGGAAAGACTGCTCGATCTGCGCCTTGAACTGGAAACCGCCTACCTGCTGCTCCAGGAGCGTTCCCTCAGTCTCGTCTATGAGCCGCCAACGGGGGCGCAGTCACGCGGTCCGGATTTCGCCGTCACCTATACCACCAGTACATTCTTTATGGTCGAGGTCACACGAGGTCTCGCTCAGGCACAAGAAATGGCGCCACCTCTACAGACTGATCCAATACATCCACGCTCACTGGCCGGGGAGTGGCTGGCAGATATGGTGTGCAGCAAATTAAGCCAATTGCTGCCGAAACATACAAATATTCTACTTGTCGGTGTTGAGTCTCCTTCCCTCACACAAGACAGTCTGCGTGCTGCAATGCTCAACCTGCAACAACGGGCGGAGCGTAATGACGCAAGTGTAGTGCAACGGAATGGGTTTCGCGATCGTGCCCACTTCTTCCAGCACTATCAGCGTTTGAGCGAACTGCTCGTGCGCGGGCCGCATTTACAAGCAGGCGAACCCGTGATTGGTTGGGTCAATCCGCAGGCGAAATATCCGTTGCCCGGCAAGGTTCGTACCGTCCTCTATCGCAGTCTCAATACCTAAGGAGTTCCCCAATGAAGATCATCGAAGGTGTCCCTGTTTGGGGTGATCCAATTGATGAAGGTGCGTTGAAGCAAATTTTGAATTGCTCAAAAACTGCCGAGCGGGTCGCAATGATGGCAGACCATCATTTGGGCTATGCCGTCCCGATCGGTGGCGTGGTGGCGTATTCAGATAGCATCTCCCCATCTGGCGTGGGCTATGATATTGCCTGTGGGAATAAAGCGGTATTAACAGATCTGCGCGCCGAGGATATCCAAAAGGATATTTCACGCCTGATGGATCTCATCTGGAACAACCTGTCTTTTGGCCTGGGACGGCGCAACGATACAACCACCGTTGAGCATGAGCTGTTTGATGATGCTGCCTGGAAGATCAGCGCGGTTTCACCACTCAAACAGATGGCCAGGCAGCAGCTTGGTACCATAGGGTCCGGAAATCACTACGTCGACCTATTCAGCGATGAACAAGGCAGGTTATGGATCGGTGTCCATTTTGGGTCGCGTGGGCTGGGTCACAAAACAGCCACTTATTTTTTGAAGGCTGGCGGTGCAAAAGACGGCATGAACGTGGATCCTTTGGTGATCCCCGTCAAATCCGCATTGGGTTCTGATTATGGATTGTTCGTAAACGGTAAGTCAACCAAACTAAAAGGCGTTTGCTTACATCAGGATGCGGGATCTTTCGGTAATGCAGGGCCTATAGAAATATGGGCTTACAGACTCGGATTATTAAAGGAGATGGGTTGCAATGCGATTCGTCCCAGCCATCACCCGTTTGCTCCGGAGTTTTATGATTTATGTGATCAGCTTGGATTCTATATTTTTGATGAAGCCTTTGACGAATGGACACGGGACTGGACGCTCAACTTTACAGAAAACACACGTGGTAAAGCAAAATATGGCTATCACCTTTATTTTAACCAATGGTATGAAACCGACCTCCGTGCCATGCTACGCCGTGACCGTAATCATCCCAGCGTAATTTTATACAGTATTGGCAACGAAATACCGGATCAATTTAACAACGATGGGTATAAGCTTGCTAAAAAATTGATGGATATTTGCCATGAAGAGGACTCAACCCGACCAGCCACCTCTGCCTGTGACCAATCCTTCGTGTCTTCCCGAAATGGGTTTATGGATCAGCTTGACATTGCCGGCTATAATTATATCGACCGCCTTTACGGTGATAGCACCTACGTGCCGGAGCGGAGACGTTTCCCAAACCGGGTATTTTTAGGTACCGAAACGGGTCATCAACTTCATTATTGGCTTGGTGTCAGAGACAATGATTATGTAATAGGCGATTTTATTTGGACA
>JACMMM010000514.1 GCA_014379065.1 Saprospiraceae bacterium | reverse complement strand
TTGACTTTTGACCATTAATCGTTGACTAATTGCGAGGGGTTCAAAAGTCAATGGTCAAAAGTCAATGGTCAAAAGTCAATGGTCAAAAGTCAATGGTCAAAAGTCAACAGTCAACAGTCACTCAGGTACCGTTGATTGTAAACGGGCAGAATGCATAACCATGAATTTTATTTGGTGAAAAAATCTGCTTTCAGCGGTTAATGTAGGTGTGTTTTGGAATTTTAAAGGAGAAATGAGCAAAAAAAATTGGGAATCGCGCAAATTGGGAATTCAGGGAAGTGTTTTCTAGAATTTACAATGCGTTTACGCTTTCTAAACCAACGGATAATCTTAAAGAAGCCCTTGCGTTACCGTCCGCAATACCTTTGCATCAGAACTTACATTCGTTACTCGCCTACAAAATTCTGTCATGCACTTTCTGCCCAAAATGCTTCTAATGTCGGCTTGCTTTGTTGCAACTTCTGCTACCGCCCAACAATCCTTCAGTATTCAACTGCCCGACATGCAAATCTCCGCTGACCGCGTGATTCGTGGCGACGGCGATACCTACGGCCTTGGAGATTGGCAGTGCGTGTTCACGGTAACATTGGACGGCACGATGCTCAAAGTAAACGGGAAGATTTCCTTTACTGAAAAGGCCAATGATTTCACCACGATTGTGGGTGAATACCACCAATGCATCGCAGTGGGCGAATTGGAACGTTGCCGCCATTGTACGGTCTCCTTAGATGAGATCCAAGGCACGGTGAGTGGCCCGAACATTGGTGCGCGAGGCTATCGGTGGTTTAACGGCCAAGGACTGGTGCGTCGTGCCAAAATCCAGACCGATACTTTTGGCAATGACGCGGGGAACATTGGCGGTACCGTGCAGTTCGCGCCCATTCGAGTGCTGGTGGATTGCTCGATTGCGATAAAAGGTTGAGGGGTAATCATCAACCTATATAAACCCTCTCAACCCGCCATAAACTTTTATCATCAATCCACCGTATCCACCAAACTTTTCACCCTAAATGCCTTTTTCGGATCCGCCAAAACCTTGTCGGTTTTGAAAAATATCGTCACGCGCTCGTTGGGCAATAAGTCGAAATAGTTGTTAGAGAAAAAGCCTTCTTCCTCCGTTTGGATATACACGTTTTTGGCCAGATTGCCATTGGTTTGCAAAGAGATGGAATAGCCTGCCGGTGTTTTTTCCACGGCGGTGATTTTCAAATCCGCCTTGGACAATTTCATTTTCTTTGGCGGCACGGCATAAAAAAGCCGGCGGCTCAACACCGTTTTGCCCAGCGAATCGGTCAGTTCGATTTCAACCACACAATTCTCTGGCTTTTTGCCGTCGAGGACGGTCTTTAGCGGGGCTTCCCACAACAGTTTGCTTGAATCGGGTGAAATCGCCAAACCGGGCAGGCTGAACTCCAGCAATTTTCCCCCTTCAAACGTGAATGCATGTACCTTCAAGGTTACACCCACATTATCTGCCCGGTCATTTACCCCATAGATTTTCAATACATTATCCTCTAAAATCGGCAAAGCAGCCACGGGCATGAATGCCTCGCGGGCGTAATAATGCAGGGCTTTCCAACGACCGTAAAAATCGGTGCTGCTCCAGGAAGCCACTGGCCACACATCGTTCAATTGCCAATAGAGCGTGCCCATGCAATAGGGTTTGTTGCGGCGGTGGGCTTCAAAACCCGTGCGCATTCCTTCGGCTTGCAGGAGTTGGCTGACGTACACGAAATCTTCAAAGTTTTTAGGCGTATTGTAATCGCGTTTCATGTACTCGGCAATGAGGGCGTTGCCGCGCGGGTGTTTTTGGTGCAGGAGCATGACTTTGCTTTCCAACTCGCGGTCGGCGGGTTCGGTAAACGACTGAATGGTGCGCCATTCCGGGAAACTCTGGAAACCGTATTCGCTCATGAAGCGCGGCACTTTTTTGTTCAAAATCTCGAAGGGTTCCTCATCGTGCCACACGCCCCAATAATGTGAATCGCCTTCGGTCAATGATTTAGAATTGCCGCGCCCGTACTTCGGCGAACTTTCCCAATACGGTACCCGGTCTGCATTGTTTTCCACATAAGTGCGCAAAATATCGTTGAACAACAACTTGTACTCGCGTGAAAGTTGGGTTCGTTGTGCCTCCGTGAACTGCATTTGCCAGCCCCAGTTGTTCCAGGCTTCGTCGTTTTCGTTGTTGCCGCACCAAAGCGAGATGCAGGGGTGTTGGCGCAGGCGTTCGATCTGTTCGAGCGCCTCAAAAGCGGCTGTTTTCAGGAATCGGCCATTGCCGGGATAGAGGGCGCAGGCGTACATAAAATCCTGCCAAACCATGATGCCGCGGGCATCGCAGAGTTGGTAAAAAGTGTCGTCTTCGTAAATGCCACCGCCCCACACGCGCAGCATATTCATATTGGCGGCCACGACATCGTCGAGCAATCTTTTGGTGTGTAATGGGTCCACCCGATCCTGAAAAATATCCTGTGGTATATAATTCGCGCCTTTTGCAAACACGGGTTTCCCATTGAGTTTGAAATAGAAGGTTTCGCCCTTTTCGTCCTTCTGCGTCACCAGTTCGATGCTGCGAATGCCTACCCTTACGTCTTGTCGCTCAATGGTTTGAACGCCTTTTTTTACCTCAATGGTAAAATCGTAGAGCGGTTGTTCGCCCATACCGGCGCACCACCAAAGGCGGGGATTTTCGACGTCGTAAGTAACTGAATCGTTGTGGATGCCAGGCCATAGCACGCGATCTTCTACGGCTTTTCGTTTGCCTTCTTTGAACTGGATGCTGACCGGGAACTTCAAATCCGAGCGGTAGCGGAAGCGGGCTACCATGCGCGCTTTTTCGGGGCTGATGCTTTGCGTGGTGATGTACAAATTTTCGAAAACCAGATCGTCCCAAGCTTCGAGCGTAGGTTTTTGGAGGATTCCGCAACCTACGAACCGCGGCCCCCAATCCCAGCCGTAGTGGAATTGTGCTTTGCGGGAGAGTGTGCGCTGACCGCCGGGGAGTTCGTAGCCAAGATTTTTCCAGGCTTCGTCGGTTTTTTTCAGCGGACTTTCAAAATAGATGTGCAATTTATTCCCCTTTGGTTTTAAAAATTGCTTGGCATCTGCTCTCCAAGTGCGGAACATATTGTCGGTTTCCAGTAGTAGCGAATCGTTCAGATAAATCTGTGCGTAGGTGTCCAAGCCCTTGAATATCAGTTCGATGTGTTTTTTTGCAAATACCTCCTGACTCACGTCAAAAGTGGTCTGGAATTCCCAATCTTCTTTTTCGATCCATTGGAGTTTTTCTTCGTTATCGCGCCAAAACGGGTCTTCGATCATACCGTTTTGTAACAATGCGGTATGGGCGCTTACCGGGATTTTCACGGGTTTCCAGGCGGGTGTGTTGGCCTGTCGGAATTCCCATTGGCCTGTGCTAAGTGGCTGACGGAGGGGCGCGTAGTTGGGTTGTGCTTCGGAAATCATGGGAACGAGGATGAGCAGAAAAGCGAGACCCGCCTTCACTATGGCTATGGCAGGTAAAATTATGAGTCGTTTCATGGCGCGAAAGTAGAGAGAAGGGGACATGTCAAACATGGAATATCCGTTAAAGAATGTCCAATATCCAAGGGAATATCCAATATCCAACAAGGAATTTCCAATGTCCAAGTAGGCTCCGCGTTTGGCCACTCACGTTGATCCTACGAAATTGGACAACGACGAATGCCAAGCCCAGCGCTTCCTTGGACATTGGAAATTCCTTGTTGGATATTGGATATTTTCAAGGATATTTGGCTTTTAGACCAATCAATCCCGCGCATGAAAATCCTAATGGTTTGCCTCGGCAACATCTGCCGCAGCCCTCTGGCGGAGGGCATTATGAAACAAAAAATCCGCGAAGCAGCCTTCGACTGGGAGGTGGACAGCGCCGGAACGGGCCACTGGCACGCGGGCCAACAACCAGATCGGCGCTCCATCGTGACCGCTGGGCAGCATGGCATTGACCTCACGGATCAACGCGCCCGACAATTCCAAGCCACTGTTTTTGATCGGTTTGACAAGATTTTTGTGTTGGATACCCAGATCCTGCGCGATGTGCTGCGATTAGCCCAAACGGATCAACATCGCGCCAAAGTGGAGCTGATCCTCGACCATACCGACCCAGGAAAAAATCGTAACGTACCCGATCCATACTACGATGACACTGGATTTGAGGAGGTTTTTCAGATGCTGGACCATGCTTGCGAGGCGTTTGTTTCAAAAGAGCGGCAATACAATCCTTGAAAATTGCAAAGTCAATGTTGCAATTTTCAAGGATTGTTTCGCCTTACCTGAAGTGAAGAATTCTGACCGAATATTGAATTCATGCCAGATTGGATTTGCCTTGATCAAAAACACTAGTTTTGCCACATCAACCTCCCACTAAAAGCTTGGAGGCAAAACGACTATGACCCACACTGATGCGCAGCTGATTGGAACAATCCAGCAGGGAGGTCCCCCACAAGAAC
Source organism: Saprospiraceae bacterium (assembly GCA_014379065.1). GTDB lineage: Bacteria > Bacteroidota > Bacteroidia > Chitinophagales > Saprospiraceae > M3007. Next base: position 5,145 of record JACMMM010000514.1, on the reverse strand, counting down.
AGGCCATTCGACATTTGTACGAGCAATGTTTCTACATGGTGCGCGACGGTCGGGGCAAATACCGTCAACTTGACGACGAGGATCTCCTAACTGCCTACAATTCCGCCATCATCGCCGTGCGCAAGCAAATCCTGAACAACGCCTTTCGCGGCGAAAGCGCCCTCGCTACCTACCTGCAAAAAATATTTTCCAACCGTTGCATTGATATTCTCCGCACCAAATCGTCTAACCGGACAGTACCAATGGAACACATCCCCGACGCTCCCGATGAAAGCCAGGACTTGTTGTCAAGGTGGGTACGCGAGGAGCAACTGGAAATGGTACGTGAAAAACTAAAACATTTGGGCGGCGTATGCGAAAAGATCCTCCACCTCTCGGAGTATCTGGATTATACCGCCCAACAGATCGCCGAGGCCATCGGATTCAGCAATGCCAACAGCGTGAACAGCAAGAAATACAGCTGTTTGCAAAAGCTACGGGAACTGATGACGGCTGCTTCATAATCATTACCGCTTTAAAAGCTTTACAATGGACGAGTCACTGTACCTCCGCATAAAACAATACAAAAACGGCCTACTTCCCCAGGCTGAACGCATCGCTTTTGAACAGCAAATGCAAACCGACCCGGTATTTGCTGGGGAAGTAGCCACTTGGGCCGCTATCTATCAAGGCATTCAGGAAAAAGGCGATGCCGAGCTGAACGTTGAACTGATGGGCTTGGGCAAACAACTGCTGCAAACACAAACCGCCACGCCGGAAATGTCGGCCAAAGTGAACCCTGAAATGGTGGCCCGCCGCTTTTCGATGCCGCGCTGGGTCTATGCCGCCGCGGCCATGTTGCTGCTGCTGCTGCTGGCCTGGCCCATCTATCAGCGCTATATCGGCCCCGAAAATACGTATGCTTCGGCGGAAGTCTTGTTTACCGAACATTTTAGTGCGCCTGCTGCACCGACCGTACGCGATGCGGGACGCATACCCTGGAAAGAGGCTTATGACCAAAAGCGATACCCGGAAGCGATTGCCGCGTTGGAGCAACTGCTGGCCGATACCAGCTACCTGCGCCGGAGCGAGGCGCAACTATATCTGGGGATTGCCCACTTGAGCGCGGCACAACCGCAACAGGCCATTAACGATTTTCAACAGATAAGTCCAAACAATGGCGAGTGGGAAGACGCGCAATGGTTTATGGCGCTGGCCTACCTGAAATTGAACGATACTGTAAAAGCAAAAGGGCTTCTAAAAGATATTGCGGACGAAGCCAGTCACCCGTGGCGCTCAAAGGCGGAGGAAATATTGAAAAAACTAAAATAACGGATCACCCGGTCATGCTATACTTCAAGAAAATTGGGTTTGCATTCCAACCGCGTTGCTATAAAACTAGAATATGCCTGGCAGTCATAGCTTCTGGTATGGCACTTAGCTGCACAAAAAACAAGCCGCCCGCACTGACACCTACCTACGATTACCCGAAAGATGCCCAAGCCCTTGCTTTATACAACCAAGCCGTGGCGTTCTTCCCTGACAATCAAGACAGTGTGTTGTTCTATGCACGTGCTTCGGCAACACAGGCAGAAAAGACAAACGACTGGCACACTTGGGGTGATGCCCAACGCTACATACTCACCGCTTGCTATTATCTCGGCCAATCTAAAGCGACTTTGGAAACCCTTCCGGCGCTGAAAAAACAGGCAGAGAACATGATTCCCCGCGACTCCCTTTTTTGGTCCGAATTTTACAACCTCAGTGGCGCGATGTATAAGGATCTGGGCGATTTTGAAAAAGCGCTGGAATACGGGAAGAACGAACTGAAGTATTATGACAAGCGCAAAAGCAAATCCGATTTTGGCATAGCCAGTTTAATTGCCGGGGCCAACAACAACATAGGCATGTACTACCTGGGGCGCGGCGATTACGACCTGGCATGGGACTATTCGAAAGAAGCCTGCCGTTTGTTTGAATCTTTTCCGGAAACCGCTCTTTCAGACAAAATCTTAATCTATTCCAACCTCGGCAAAATTCGCTTGCGCCAAAAAAACTACGCGGATGCCATTGCCTGGTCCCAAAAAGCGCTCAACCTCGTGAAAGCACAGCCCTCCACGGTATTTGTAAATGACCCTGGGCTTTATGTCAACGAAGCCGATTTCAATTTAGACATTTCAAATGCCCTGATTGGAAACAAAGAAAGCGATAAAGCATTGCCATACTTGCTACAAGCACTTAAAATAGTAGAAACCCATAAAATCACTTCGCTTCAGCCTTATATCCTCCATAGTATTGGATCTGTTTACACACAACAAAATCTTTACGATAAAGCAGAAATCTATCTGCTGCATGCCATGAAAGCATTTGACGCAAAGGATGCATATTATGGCAAGCTGTGCCGGCAAATGGGGCTTTTGTTTCAAAAAAAGAATGATTTATGGACCGCACTAAAATGGCAACAAAGAGCCCTTCGCAGCCTGTCCGATACTTTTCCTGAGCAAGATTCGCTGGCTAATCCGAGCCTGAAAGGACTGAATGCTTATTATGATTTCATGCACAGTTTGATCGGCAAGGGCGAAACGCTGCGACTGCTGGCAAAACAGGAATCGAAGCCTGTCCTGCTTGAAGCCTCACTGGCCACCTTTGATTTGGCAACGGTTGTGCTCGACAGCATGCGCACCATTTATCAGGAAGGTTCCAAACAATTCTGGAACCAGGAAGCCCGGCCTGTGCTCGAAAAAGCCATCGGAGCAGCCCTCGAACTCCGGCATAGTACGGGTGACGACCGATACCTTGCCCAGGCATTCGGCTATTCAGAAAAAGGCAAAGCTTATCTCCTGGCAGAGGCGCTGCGGGAATCGGCAGCCGAACAAAAGGCCGGCATCCCGCAGGAATTACTAGATCAAGAGCATCAGATCAAAACCGAAATTGCCCTGTACAAAAACAAAATATTCGAAGAATCGCACAAAAAGTCGGCAGACCAGGCAAAAATCGTCTTCTGGGAGTCTGAAATACATGCCCGGCAACGCGAAGAAGAAACGCTGAAAGCCAAACTGGCATCCGCCCACCCGGCGTATTATCAAATCAAATACGGGCAAAAAGCACTTGGTTTGACCGAAATCCAGCAATCCTTGCCAGAAAACACCGGTTTGCTGGAGTATTTTCAAGGCGACAGTGCCACCTATGCATTTTACATTGACCGTCAGGGCGCTAAGGCCCTGCGCTGCGGAACAGTCCCTGACATGATGCGCCTCCTCGAAGGAATGCAGGAGGATTCCCTGGCTGGCGCGGTGTATAGCCCCGCTTATATCAATGCCTTTGCAAAAAAATCTTCCGATTTGTACCGTGCACTGGTGTCGCCAGTATTGGACAAGATTCCGGAACAATTGATCATTATTCCCGACGGCCCGTTGGCCTACCTGCCCTTTGAATTGTTGCTGACAGCGGAAGCCAGCGCTGCGCCTTCCTACGACAAACTGCCGTATTTGCTTCTGAAAACCTGCCTCCGGTATGAATATTCGGCCTTGCTGGCGTTCCAAAAACACGCAGAAAACCATCCAACCCGTTTTTTTGACGGGTATGCGCCCGTGTATGGCCATGATATAATCGCCGCGCGCGGGGGCGGGGAGCACCGCATTATACGGGCATCGGAGTTTGGTTCGTTGGCCAAAAACCGCGAGGAGGTGGAAGCCGCGGCGCAGTTGACCGGTGGTAAAACCATCATTGGTCCAAAGGCTCAGAAAGCATATTTTATGCTACATGCCCACGAACCGCGGATACTGCACCTGGCGATGCACGGTTTTGTGGACGACAGCCTCCCGTCGTTTTCCGGGCTGGTTTTTACCCCTACCTACGAGGCGGATTCCACCAATAGCATCCTGTACGCCAATGAGGTGTACAATCTGCACCTGAATGCCGAACTCGCCGTTTTGAGTGCCTGCAATACGGGTCGCGGCCATATTGCCAGAGGAGAAGGCGTTATCAGCCTGGCCCGGGCCTTCAAATACGCGGGTTGTCACAACGTGCTCATGAGCCTGTGGCAGGCCGACGACCGGGCAACCGCAGAAATCATGCAAGGATTTTACACCTATCTGAAAGCAGGGAAAGGCAAATCAGCCGCCATTCGTCAGGCTAAATTGGATTATATAAGCCGTTCAAAACGGAAAAGCCATCCCTTTTACTGGGCAACTTTCGTCCTGATCGGCGACGACCTGCCATTACAGGAGAAAACGTCGTGGTTGTGGTATGTTGGTCTTGCTGTATTACTGCTGGGGGGACTTTACTATGGGTTTTGGAAACGCAAAAAAGCCCGACGAAGGGTAAGGAACAACGATCGAATTTTCACCTTTTAAAAAAAAAATATCAATGCCAACCGTCAAAATTACCTGCCACACAGGGAATGGGAGAATGTCCCCCGAAGGATATGATTCTCTTGTTTTTCATGCCGTTTACCTTAATGATAATGGATCAGAGATCCCATTTGATTCATCTATGGGAACCTATCGCCTAAATGTATGGGTCAATGGTCAGTTTTGGGGTACCAGTGGACGGCCAGGATTACAGGGAAATTATACCGTTTTTACAACGCATAAGAATGAAGGGGCTCCCTATGCTAAACCTGGTCAAAGTTTAGATTATGAGATCGTTCAAGAAACCGCAAATGGTAGCGTGCCTACCATGTATACAGTAGACAGTGACTCCCACTGGGAACTATCGACATCTATGTCCTATTGAGCGAGGCCCAATGCTGCCACTTCACCAGGCGCTATTCCGGATATCCGGGGTAGCGCCTGTTTTTTTTGTAAAAAAATTCCTGCCTCCGTTGAGATTGGTTTGAGGCCCTCGTCTAACCTGCATATTGAAACAAAGCATTCAATCCATCCATAGCAGCTCTTTTCACATTAAAAAACATACAACATGGCTATCAAATTCCTTTTCACCGGCACTTTTTCTTTCGTGGGAGCAAGTATCCTTTCTGCACAAAGCACAGCAGTATTGCACACGAAGCAGTTGGCCGACGTGAATACCATGAACACCATTCGACAACTCGAGCAAAACGCGCTCCTCGCCTTAATAGGCGCCGTTGTATTGATGGGCCTGATGTGGATATGTTCTGTATGGAAAGCCTGTGCCGGCTTGAACCAGCCGCAAAAGAATGTCCGC
>JACMMM010000513.1 GCA_014379065.1 Saprospiraceae bacterium | reverse complement strand
CTGTACGGTTTTGCGCCAGCCCTGCCAGTCAAAATCGGGATATGGATAAGAGCGCTGGAACGAAAACATCTCGTAGGGCTCGCTTTTCGCGCTGAGTGCGTCGCGAGGTGGGAGCGTGTTTTTTCCACAGGAAAAAAGGAGCAGCGCGATAAAGAGCAGGAGGGGGGAATGCTTGAGCATGGTATCGGTATGGTCGGTTTTTGTGAAACCTATGAGGTATTGAAAACCTGGAGTATGCACATATCTTATCTTGCCCTTTTGGGTTGTCATTTCGTATCGCAGCGAAGACACCCACACAACCCAAGCAACTTCGGATTTCATCGTTTTTTGCTTGATTTCGAATCAAATATTGTTGTGTAGTTGTCTCCGCTGCGCTTCGACATGACAACTCAAGAGGGGATGCGACTTGTGTACATGCAATAGGTTTTCAAACCTCATAGGTTTATTCAGCCAAAATTACGCCAAGTTCTAAAAAAGAACCCGCTCTGCGATTTTGGCGCAGAGCGGGTTCAGGAATTTTAACCTAACTTGGGTTTGAATCTTTTACCTCACCACCGCCAATTTTCGCACAAAGGCCTGATTTTCAACCCAAACAGAGACGGTGTACATCCCAGCGGGGCTATTGCTCAGGTCAATCGGAAGGTCCAGCGCATGGGTTATGACCGCTGGTTTCTCCCAAATCAATCGCCCGGCCACATCGCGGATTTCGACACGGAGATTTGCTGTCTCGCGCAATTTTACAGAGAGCGAAGCCAGCCCCTCTGTTGGGTTGGGCGAAAGCAGGAATTGCTCGAACAGCGCAGCTTCTTCCGTGTCGGAAACTGTGTTTACGGTGAAGGAAGCAACCTTGGTACAGCCGGTAGCAGCGTCTGTGATGGTTACGGTGTAAGTGCCGCCAGCAAGACCTGAAAGATTTTGCGTCGTTGCACCATTGTTCCACGAATACACGAACGGTCCGATGCCTCCGGTTACTGTCAGGCCAATTGAGCCATTGTGGGCATTGGGAGCGGATTCGTCCTGAACTACAGAATTAAGTCCGATTACTGGTGGCTGTGTGATCACAACACCGATCGTTGTTTCGCAACCAACAGCGTCCGTTACGGACACACTGATGCTGCCTCCAGTATTAAACGTGCCGCATTTACCCGTGTCGCCATTTGACCATGTATAGGAATATGGCAGAACACCCCCGGTAGCGGTTGCACAAATGACCAAAGTGGTACTTGTACAATTGATAACAATAGGATCAAATTCAACAGCCAGGACTGGAGGCACCACAACGTCTTCTGAATTTTGGAAAAAACAACCAGCCGCATCGGTGACAGATACGGCAACAGTGCTGGAGCCTGTGTAAATTGCGCAATTTGTCGTGCTGCCATTGGACCAGTGATAAGCGTAAGGCGGGGTACCACTGCTAGCGTTCACACAACTTGTGATAACTCCATCGCAACCCACCACAACCGGGTCGTTTGTCACCTCGAGATCGGGGGCTTTCAGTACTTCCACCACGTCCGAGTTGGAGCAGCCATTTGGTGCGGTTACGACGAGAAGATAGGTGCCGGGAAAGGCGGCTACCGTGAATTGCTGCGGACTGCTGAAGCCATTAGGCCCTGTCCAAAGAAAAGTAGCGTTGAAAGCATTGGTGTTGGCAATAAGTGGCACTGTTAGGCTGGCGCAGGTGATTTTGCCGACCACTTGTGCCTCGGCAGTCGGCAAGCTTGCGTCTGCAATAACCTCCATTTGATCGGATGATGTGCAGCCGTTTGCCGGATTGGTCACAATAAGTGTATACACACCTGTCTGGGTCACGATTGGGTTTTGAAGCGTTTCGTTATTTGCGCCGATGCCAGGGCCTGACCAGAAATAGGTTACACTCATCGGAATACCGTTTCCATCCAATTGAATGGAAGAGGAGATACAGGAAACCGACTTGTCGGAGCCGGCATCTGCTACGGGGATGATAACGTCCTGAGAAGCAACTAAGTCAACCGTTTTGGTGCAGCCGTTTGCCGTTGATTTTACGGTGACAGTGTAGGTTCCGGGCTGACAAATCGGGATGGGAGTGCCCGGTGGCATCAATTGCCCCAGATAGTAAATTTCGATGCCCGGAATATTGGGCACCGTAACCGTTGCACAGGGAGCAGCGCAAGTCAGGGTTGGCACCGGAGGGAAACTGACATTAGGCGCTTGGACATCCTCTGTCACAACAGCTGTTGCAGAGGCCGTACAACCATTGGCTGGATTGGTCACTACTACGGTGTAATTGCCCGGACAAGTGGCTTTAAATTGTGGCCCGCCCGATACACAAGGCCCCGTCCAAACGAAAGCACCGTTGGGTGCGTTGGTGGTGGCAGTTAACGGAATTTCAAGGACGGTACAGGTGAGCACCCCTCCTTGTGCCGTAACTTGTGGAATGTTGACATCTGATAACACGGTGGTGGTTGCCGTGTTCGTACAGCCATTGGCCGGGTTGGTAACAACGACGGTGTAAACCCCAGCGCAAGTAGCGGTAGTGCCATTCGCACAAGGCCCTGACCAGGCAAATGTTGCCCCAGGTACATTTGAACTCGCGGTCAATTGAGAAGATAAGCTCGCACAAGTAATAGGCCCGCTATTAGTGGCTGTTACACCAGGTATTATGGCGTCCGTAAGCACCTGAACCGTACCATTTCCAATGCAGCCATTGACGGAAGAAACAACCGAAATCGTATACGTGCCCGGCAACGTGACCGTTGCGCTAAAACCTTGTACAAAAGTATTGCCCGGACCAGTAATGACGCTAGACATAAGCCCTGCAGGCGATACTGTAATGGTCGCAGAGGTATTGATGCAATCGAGTGCGTTGCTTACCGTTGCCGAAATCGTAGGGGGCGCATAATCGCCCACTATAGTAGCAGTTGCGGTGGCGCTACAGCCGGTGGCGTCAAAGGCAGTAACCGTGTAAGTCCCAACATTTGTTGCGTTTGGGTTTTGTTGGCTGCTGCTGAAGTTGTTGGGGCCTGCCCAGTCCCATGTGGTTACGGGAGCGCTTGGATTGGCCATCAATGTCACACTCGCGGTAGCACAATCCAGCGTACCACCGGTGGCCGTTACCGTCGCACCACCTGCCCCGGTGAATACGATTGATTTGATGGGGCCAATAGCGTTGTTGGCATAGGTGCCGCCGCCAGGGTTGGTCACGTTTTTGATGGCGCGGACTTGATAATACAGCGTGTCAAGTGGAGGCGCATTGTCGGTGTATGTCGTACCCGCAATCGGGTTTGCGGTCAGGCGTATATATGACCCGTCTTGCGAAAGGGCGCGGTAGATGTGATAGCCAGCCACTGCTTCAGCAGAGGCGGTCCAATTGAGCACCACGCTATTGCAATTGGGCGCAGCAAGGGTCAGATCTTTTGCCGGTTTTACCACATTGGCACGGAGCGAGGGGTCGCCGAGCAAGGCCACATGCGCGCCACTTTCACCAATTAATGAGGGAAAAAAGCCGATGTTGAACTGCGCATTCATCGTTTCCCAAGCGCAGTAGCCGATGGTTTCGCCCGAGGCAAGATAATGCTCGAACCAGTGTGGCCTGCCTGCCCAAGAGCAGGTTAGGATACCCCCGCGAGAAGCCAATGCAGAGACCATTAACGGATCGCTTTCATAATCCCAGTCACCGTGGTAAGAGCCAAAAAGATTGGAAAAAACGATGTTGATAGAGTCTGTAGCAAAGTTTGCGCTGCTGCCTACCCCGTCAGCATTGGTGTATGAGCCAGCTCCGCAGCCATATCCCATTAGATAGGATTGTGATTCGGTGCCGTTAAAAAAATCAGTCTCTACCACATTGGCTTCCCCTACGAGTGGGTAAGCGTTGCGGAACCCATCGGAAGCAAAAGATTCGCCGCCGAAAAAGCCAAAGTTGTCGTCCACCAGCGCCTTGTTTTGTACAGTGTAGTCCCCGATGCGCCATCGGTGATTTTTGTCCAAATACCGTTTCATCAATGCGACAGCGTCGGCTGCACCAAAGGCTGGGGCGTTGAGGTGACGAAAATCCACGCGGCCTATTTGGAGCTCCGCAGCTGAGGGCATGAGACTCTGGTCAAATTTCCCATCGCCGGGGATATTATCGTTAGCGGCCCTGGAAGGCGTCACATTGTTCACCCCACTATCTGTCCAGGTACCGTTTATGTCGGCATAATACGCATCTGCTGGCCATGCACCCGCATGATCAGGGTGGCCATCATAGTTGGTATCGCCAGAATATGGGACAGGAACACTTCCGAGAAGCAATACTGATTTGACGTTCAGCGGGTCGGCATTGTAGGAAGCAATGATTTGGTCTTTGATAGATTTTACCGTGGACGAAGGCCCGGTGTGGAAAGGAATAGGCCACCAGCCATCGCCGCGCATATCGTTTTTCAGGCGCACGAGTTCCGGCCCCAGCGCGTCGGCTGTGGTGGAATCTACGAAAATGAGGATTTTGCCACGGTTGGTCACCGGAGCGGCATTGACGGCAACGTGGACATAACCATGGGCATAGATGCCGTTCACGGTGCGCTGGATGAGGTATTCATAAATCTGCCCAGTGGCCACACCATTGTCGGTAAGCGTATTGAAATTCGAGCCGACAACATTAACAAGTTGTATCCAACCGCCCCCAGCCTGGCCTTTGGTTCGACGAATAACGAGGAGGTCGGCGTTGCCGGGGTTAACCCAGTTAAGCGTAATGCTGATAGGGTTTGTATTAAGGGTAGCCGTGATGGGCACGGTGGCATCTTTTGTCACTTGTGCTTGTAATGCGTTGAAACCCAAGAACAAGAAACAGAGCAGGAATGTAGAAAGTAGCCTCATGAAAAAACGATTGATGGTGAAGAGAAACACGTCATTTATCGTCATTGGGGTCATTTGTCGTCATTGGGGGTCATTGGTCGTCATTGGGGGTCATTTGTCGTCATTGGGGGTCATTTGTCGTCATTGGGGGTCATTGGTCGTCATTGGGGGTCATTGGTCGTCATTGGGGGTCATTTGTCGTCATTGGTCATTGGTCATAATCAATGACGATAAATGACGATTAATGACTCAATGACGATAAATGACGATTAATGACTCAATGACCAATGACAAATCGGCCAGCAAGATTCAAAAATTTGAGGGAAATGCTGCTTTCAATGGGGAAAGAATTTCATAGTCCGCCAATATCAGCCTAATATAGCCAATGCTACATTGTCACTATAGCCGCGTAGTCCCGAGTTTACTTGGGACTACGCGGCTATGGCGACAAACCTTGCCCACACTAAACTCCCTTTATCTAACTACCGTCAATTTTCGCACAAAAACCTGATTTTCAACCCAAATCGCAACCGTGTACATCCCGGCAGGGCTTTGGGTGAGATCAATGGGAAGGTTCAGCGCATCGGTTTCTACTATCGGGTTTTCCCAAATCAAGCGCCCGGCCCAATCGCGGATTTCGACGCGGAGCGTAGCGGATTGGTGTAGTTTCAACGAGAGCAAGGCGAAACCCTTGTTAGGATTAGGTGAAAGCTGGAGTTGCTGGAACAGTACTGATTCTTCAGTATCGGAGGTAGTGGTTACTGTTGCCGAAATGGCCTTTGTGCAACCACTCGGACTGGTAACTGTACAGGTGTAAATGCCACCAGCCAACCCTGAAATATCTTTCGTAGTTGCGCCATTGCTCCACAAGTATTGATAGGATGGAAAAGAGGGATTAACAAATAGGGTTATCGAACCATCGTGCGCATTGGGCGCGGATTCATTCATTATGGTAGTGGAAAGTGTCGGAGGAGGGGCAGGATGGTTGACGATAAAGTTAGGTACTACCACTGTACAGCCTGCTTCATCGGTCACTGTTGCACCTATTTCACTTACTATGCCACCACCAACTGTTGTACAATCACTTGTGCCGCCATCTGTCCAAGCAATCATGTAGGGCGGCGATCCTCCTGTAACCGAAAGGCAAATGACGTATCCACCATTACAATTATCTGTAAAGGTGAATACTGGATCGGAAAGCGGCGGAGCTGCGTTGACCGTCTGTGTATTTTGAAAACTACAACCGATGGCATCGGATACGGTTACGCCAATTGTATTTGACCCATTGAAAGTTGCGCAATTAGCGGTACTGCTATTTGACCATAGGTAAGTGTAAGGAGCTGTTCCTCCGCTTGGATTCGCACAAATCGAGAATGATCCATCGCAATCTACCAAGGGAGCCTCAAAAGTTGACAAAAGGGGCAACTGCACATACTCAATTGACTTAATCGGCCCAATGGCATTGTTCGCATACGTGCCGCCCCCTGGAGAAGTAACGTTTCTAATGGCTCTCACTTGATAAAACAGCGTGCCTTGAACGGGACTATTGTCCGTGTAAGTAGTGCTTGCAACAGGAGTAGTCGTCAGCCGCGTATAAGGCCCATCTTGCGCTGGGGCGCGGTAGATGTGATAGCCAGCTACAGTGTCCGCCGAGGCCGTCCAGCTGAGTTCAACACTTTGACAATTAAGACTGGAAAGCGTCAGATTGGTGGCGGGTTTCAATATGTGAGCGCGGAGGGTAGGATCACCGAGCAAGGCCACATGTGCGCCACCTTTGCCAGAAGAGGGCGGATAAGCAGCGTTGAGCTGCGCATTCATCGTCTCCTTGTTGCAGTATCCAATGGTTTCGCCGGAGGCAAGTGCCTGGTTGAACCAGTGCGGCCTGCCTGCCCAAGAGCATGTCAGTATGCCCCCGCGAGAGGCCAATGCCGAAGGCATAAACGGATCGCTCTCATAGTCCCAGTCGCCAAAATAGGAGCCAAAAAGATTGGAGAAAACGATGTTGATCGAATCCGTCGCAAAGTTTGAACTGGAGCCTACCCCACCCGCTCCGTTGTAGTTTCCGCCCCCACAGCCGTATCCTAGCAGGTAGCTTTGGGTTTCGGTCCCATCAAAAAAATCAGTCTCCACAATATTGGCCTCGCCGACCAAGGGGTAAGCATTCCGAAAGCCATTGGAACCAAAAGCTTCGCCACCGAAATAGCCAAAATTGTCGTCCACCAGGGCCTTGTTTTCCACGGTATAATCGCCGATGCGCCAATTGTGGTCTTTGTCCAAATACCGTTTCATCAGCGCGATCTGATCCGCTGCGCCAAAGGCGGCGGCATTGATGTGGCGGAAATCCACACGACCTATTTGCAGTTCAGCGACGGAGGGCAAATAAATTTGGTCAAATTTGCCATCTCCGGGTATATTTTTGTTGGCATCGCGGCCTGGGGTGATGTTGCTCACCGAAACATCGGTCCAGTTGCCGTTCACGTCGGCATAATACGCATCCGAAGGCCATGCACCCTGGTGATCTGGATGGCCGTCCCAAGCCGCATTGCCCGAATAAGGAATGGGCACAGTACCGAGCAACAACACGGCTTTCACGTTGGTGGGGTCAGCGTTGTAGGAAGTAATGATTTGACTTTTAATGGATTGCACCGTAGAAGAAGGCCCGGTATGGAAAGGAATAGGCCACCAGCCATCGCCGCGCATATCATTTTTCAAGCGGACGAGTTCCACGCCCAGAGCATCGGCAGTCGTCGAGTCCACGAAAATCAGGATTTTTCCCCGGCTGTCTACCGGGTTGGCATTGATGGCTACGTGGGCAAAGCCATAAGCATTGAGGCCGTTGATGATTCGCAGTATCGAGTACTCATAAATCTGACCTGCCGTCAAGTTGTTGTCCGTCAGGCTGGTAAGGTTAGAGTTGGACACGTTTAGGATCTGTTGCCAGGCGGTGTTGCCCTGTCCTTTGGTCCTGCGCCGCACGAGTAAACCGGCATTGCCAGTGTTTGGCCAATTAAGGATTACACTCGCAGGGCCAATGGTGATGGTAGCCGACAGGGGCACCGTTACATCCTTGGAGACTTGTGCTTGTAAAGCATTGAAAGTCAGGAAAAAGAAAGAGAGCAGGAAGGTAAAAAATAATCTCATGTGAAAGCGGTTGGTGGTGAGTGAATGCTGGATGTTTCGTCAATGATCGTCATTGGGTCATTAGTCATTATGCTCACGACCCCAATGACGATCAATGACGAAACATTCAGCAAGATTCAAAAAATAGAAGGAAAGATCGCTTTGAATCAGGAAAGAATTTCAAAGCAAATAGGCGGCAGGGCAATGAACCGTGCCGCCGATTGTAGCAGTAGAACTTATGTTTGATATTGGCTAAGCCTTACTCCTTTACAAACTTCCCGCTCCAAACCTTCCCACCCGCCCGCACCAAAACAAAATACACCCCTGCCGGCAAATGCTTAACCACTACCGAAGTACGTGCGACACCCCTCTCTTCCGACCGTATTACGGTCCTGCCCACAGCGTCAAAGACCGAAACCGATTCCACAGGCGACGGGGCAATCAACTGAAGTATGTCACGGACGGGATTAGGCCATAGGCTAAAGCCCTCGCCTTTTGGCTCCGGTGCAGCGGAGATGGGTTCGGAGCAGGTATCCGTAGAGTGGTCGCCCACCCACTTGGCAAAAAAGCGGCAGGGTTGGCCGTCCACTTCCGTAAAGCCACCGCCGACATAGATTTCTCCTTTGTATTCGGCGATGTATAATATCGTGTTGTTAAAATAGCTGTTGCCAAAACTGCACCAGCGTTCGCCGTCCCAAGTGGCGATATTACTGACTAAGAGGTCGTTATCCACGCAATCAAAGATACCCACCACATATAACTTGCCATCATATACCATCATTTTACGCGGTATGACGTTGGGCGAGCAAAATCCGGCCCCCACTTCCTTCCATTGCTGGCCATCCCAGCGCATGATCTTGTTGCCCAGATTGCCGTCTGCTTTGCGGAAGTAGCCACAGATGTATAGTTCTCCTTCGTAAACCTGCATATCTGACACAAATGAAAGCCCCCCTTTGAGCCCCCCACCCACCATATGCCAGCCCGTGCTATCGAGTCGAGCGATGTCAGCGCCACCACTTTGTGCCCAAGAAAAATTACCGCCGACATACAATTGGTTTTGATAAAAAATTACACTCGTTACCCTTGGCAACGAATTATCAGAGTAAGGTAAAAAGTCAAGTCCGGTCCATTTTTGACCATTCCAATAAGCCACCGAATTACAGGTATCTCCTTCAGCTGTTCTAAAAAGACCAACTCCGTAAAAAACTCCATCACGAATACAGTAATTGTCTAAATATGGATTACTGTCATTTTCGTGTTTATAAAGCCCGAGCATCCCAGCCGACCACTCTGCCCCGTTCCACTGGCCAATGCCTTTCACATCCACTCCGTCAATAATTGTCAAGCCTGGCCCGCTTAGAAATAGTTGTCCATTATAGCGGGCAACCATAAAGGCAGGGTCACACCCATAACTAACACAATCAAATCTCCGCCCAAAAGAAGTGAAAGATGAGCCGTCATACGCACAAAAACCGTCCACGGTATCAACGCCGTTAAAGCGAAAGTTGCCTGCGAGGTAGAGCAGCCCCGAAACGGTATCGTTGAGCATTCCGCTGGGCGTATTATTGATAGCCCCCACTTGCCCCCAGTTTTGGGAAAAAAGTTGGCAGGCGATAGTCCAGAGCAAGATAAATAAAACTAATTTTTTCATACCTATAACTACGTTGTGAATTAAAAAAACGTCAGGCTCGCTCTGTTGCGAGCCCGGCATCAAATTAGTTACATCTTTACAAATTTGCCGCTGTAAGTGCGGCCTTCAGATTGCAAGGTGACGTAATAGAGGCCAACAGGTAGTGAGCTTATTGGGATAGTGACCGATTGGTCGGTAGCGGAATAGAAAGGTTCGAGTGAATTCATGATTGCCTTGGCTGTGGCATCGAACAAATGAATCGAAAAAATTTAACACGGACTGAATCGAATCCAAACAAAATTTTCACAGCCCCAAAACATCTCCCATCCCAAATACCCCCTGCTTGCCCACGATCCATTGCGCAGCTAAAACAGCCCCTGCCGCAAAGCCTGCACGCGAATACGCCTTGTGCTCTATATTGATTTCATCCACTTCACTTTGCCAGCGCACAAGGTGCGTACCGGGCACTTCGCCTTCGCGGATGGCGGTGATGGGGATTTCGCCGGGGGCGGGTATTTCAGGTGCAAGCAACCAGCCTGTGTAACGATCAGTATTTTGAATCAATTCGTTGGCGAGGGTAAGGGCGGTACCGCTCGGCGCGTCGAGTTTGTGGATATGGTGGGTCTCAATGAGGGAAGCGGCGTATTCTGGCCGGGTGGCCATGAGTTGGGCGAGGCGGCGGTTGAGGGCAAAAAAGAGGTTGACTCCGACGCTAAAATTAGAGGCCCAGAGCATGGTGCCGTCGTTTTCGATGCAGTATTTTTTGGCCTCGGGAAGTTGGCCGAGCCAGCCGGTGGTGCCGCTTACCACTGGGAGATCAGCTTGAAGGCAAAGCATCACGTTCTCAAAAGCAGCCTCGGGGCGGGTGAATTCTATGGCAACATCGGCTTGGCGCAGCAACTCGGGCGTAGGTGAGTCGTCGCGGCGAATGCGCCAGACGATTTCAATGCCCTGTTTTTCAGCGACTTGTTCAATCGCTTTGCCCATTTTGCCGTAACCGAAGAGACCAAGTTTCATGCGTTAATCACTTTTTTACGAGCGTTGTAAACCTCGTAGGTTTTTAAAACCTACGAGGTTTTATGTCAGATATCAATCTTTCAAATGCGCTAATTTAATGTTCTGATATTTCTCCTGCTGCACAAAACTACGAATGTTCTTGATGGTCTCGCGGGGACCTACATCAAGGGCCATATTCACGAGCCAATCGGGCAAGCTGCCGCCTGGGTCGGAGTAAATGTAATATTCCACATAAGTCCAGCCTCCGAGTCCAGGGACGAGTGTCCAGGTAGTATGGGCATTGCGCATACGCACCACGCTTTTGTTTGTTGGCAAATAATCGGGCACTGCAACGCTGGTGGCGGTGATCCGGCGAGTGACGGGATCCTGTTCCACCCTGGAGCGCACTACAATATCTCGGTCGTCCAAGGGCCAAGGGAAATCCAGACGGGAATAGTAGTAGGTTTCCCAATCCGATACTTTTTTGAGTTCTCGCGACTCAGACACTTTATAGCCCCATTTGGGATAATTATCCACTTCTGAAAGGAGGGTAACCAGCCCAGAGAGACTGACTTTGAGCGAGGTAACAAGTTTCAGTTCATATATATCGGAGGTTTTTCGATAATAAACTTTTACGCCCTCTTTTTCATTTTTTAATATCCAACTATCGGTTTTTTGGGCAAACAAGGAACTTGCGAAGTACCCTACAAACAAGAAGAGTGTCAAGACTTTTTTTGGCATAAAAATTTAGTTTTAAATGGTGGTGCTAGGGTGTTAAGATATTGGGATATTATGATGAGCCGACATAGGGACAAGACCATGCAAAACACCCATTTCTAAAAATCGTTGCGGCCCAATATCTTAATATCCCAATATCCAAATATCTTAACACCCATCTTGGGCAGCAAAAATGAGTCCAAGCGAGTCAATTGCCCATCAACGACCAAATGTTTTTTTTCGTTGTGGAATGCCCCATTCGCGCCTTGTTTTGTACGTTCTTTGCAGCCGCTTTCAAAGATCATTTTCCCCTCTGGTATGAAATTAGCAAATCTTTTTCTCGCGCTTTTGTTTGGGCTCGGTTCCTTCGAGGCATCTGGGCAATGTCCTCCGGGACAAGATTCCGTCCGGGTAGAAATCAATCATAACAACTACTTTAGTGATATTAGTTGGAAAATTACCAATCTTGATGGGGACGTAGAATATGGTGCTGGTGTGCTGCACGACACGGCTACCAATGTTTTCATTGCCTGTGTGCCGGCAGATCAATGCGTGAGATTTACGATTTCGGCTGGTTTAAGTGGCCTTTTCCCGGACGGTTGGTATCGCCTTTTTGTAAATGATACACTTGTTTATCAACGCCTCAACGGCAGTTTTCAATGGGCAACGGAAAGCGTGGAACTGAACTGTACGCCGGGCACCACCTGTGCTAGCCCGCTTTACCTAAGTCTTGGTGCCAATACCACCCCTTCGGCGGAGGAGGCTTGGTACAGTTTCACGCCTACAAATACGGGAGTCTACGTCTTCGCTACTTGCGACGCCGTTTGCCCCACCAAAATTTGGGTCTACGACCGTTGCGCGGGCATTTTTGTTTCCGAAATCCAATTGGGCACCATTGCCTACACCTTGAATGGCT
>JACMMM010000512.1 GCA_014379065.1 Saprospiraceae bacterium | reverse complement strand
GTGAATTTTGTGCTCAAACCCGGTGAGCGCGTGGGCCTCGTGGGCCGCAATGGCGCAGGCAAATCCACGATGCTCAAAATCATCGCCCAGGAAATGTCGCCTCAGGAAGGCGAAGTCGTGGTGCCCAGCCACTTTACGCTTGGTTATCTTCACCAAGACATGCTCATGCCGAAAGGCAAGACGGTGATTGATGAAGCGATGACAGCCTTTTCCGAAATCCTCGAACTCGAAAAAGAACTCCATCGCGTCAGCGATGAACTCGCCGTGCGCGAGGATTATGAGTCGGACGAATACCACAAACTCATCGAACAGATGGGCGATATCACCGAACACCTGCACCATTTGGGCGGCGCCACCAGCGAAGCCGATGCAGAAAGGGTGCTCGGTGGACTTGGTTTTCAATCGTCCGACATGAAGCGCCTGACCGACGAATTCAGTGGTGGTTGGCAAATGCGGATCGAATTGGCCAAAATGCTGCTCCGCCAGCCTGACCTGCTATTGCTTGACGAGCCGACGAACCACTTGGACATCGAGAGCATCCTTTGGCTCGAAAACTGGCTGTTCAATTATTCCGGAATGGTCATCGTCATTAGCCACGACCGGCGTTTTCTCGACAATGTGACCAACCGCACCGCCGAAATCGTGCTCGGAAAAATCCACGATTACAAAGCAGCGTACTCTAGATACGTCGAACTCAGCACTGACCGACGCGAACTGACGCAAAACGCCTACGAAAACCAGCAGCGCCTCATCGCCGATCGCGAGCGCACCATCAACCGATTCATGGCGAAAGCCACAAAGACCAAGATGGCGCAGTCCATGCAAAAGCAATTGGACAAAATGGAGCGCATCGAGATAGACGACCAGGATACGTCCACGATGAAACTCCGTTTCCCAGACGCACCAAGAAGCGGCGAAGTGACAGCCAAGGTGGAGCACTTGACCAAGCGATACGGCCAGGTAAAAGTGTTGGAAAACGTTGATTTCCAAATGCTTCGCGGTGAGCGCGTGGCTTTTGTGGGACAAAACGGACAGGGGAAGACCACCTTAGCCAAAATCCTGATTGGGCAGGAATCTGCCACTTCTGGCAAAGCCGCGCTTGGCCACAACGTGATCGTGGGCTACTACGCCCAAAATCAGGCGGAGACCCTCGACCCGAAACTCACCTTGTTGCAAACCCTCGAGGGAAACTGCCCCGAAGAAATGCGCACCAGGGTCCGCAGTATCCTCGGCGCATTCCTTTTTAGTGGCAAAGACGTGGACAAAAAAGTGGCTGCCCTTTCTGGTGGCGAACGCGCGCGCCTCGCCTTGGCTAGTATGTTGCTCCGTCCCTTCAATCTGCTCCTGCTTGACGAGCCGACCAACCACTTGGACATGCTTTCCAAAGACGTGTTGAAACAAGCCCTTGCGGACTACAACGGCACACTCCTCATCGTGAGCCACGACCGGGAATTTTTGTCTGGACTGACCGACCGCACCATCGAATTCCGCGACGGACACTTGAAGGAATATCTGGGTGATGTAAATTATTTCCTCGAAAAGCGCCAGTTGGACAACATGCGCGAAGTTGAAAAACGAACTGCCGCCAACAATCAACAGCCGCCAGTCAATGGTCAACAGTCAATAGTCAACGGTCAACAGTCAATAGCCAACGGTCAAAAGCCAACAGTCAGTGCAGAGGAGAAAAAGCAACTGGAACGCGCCGTACAAAAACAAGAAAAGCGCATCGCAGAACTCGAAACCGAGATCGGAAAATGGGAACAAAAATTGGCCGAGCCGGATTTTTACAGCAAGCCGGGGGCGAATGCAGATTTGAAGAAATACGGCGATCTAAAAGCCGAATTGAGCAAGGTGTATGGCGAGTGGGAAGCGGCGGTGGAAAGGTTGGGGTGAATCATCCAATCAAAAATCTACACCCTTCGTGGCCAGCGTGTAATGCTGGATTTTGACCTCGCTGCTCTATATGATGTTGATACCAAGCGACTTAACGGAGCAGTACGACGCAACCCTGCGCGCTTTCCAGAGGATTTTATGTTTGAGCTATCTATTGATGAATTCAAAATCTTGAGGACGCAAATTGCGTCCTCAAGTTGGGGAGGCTCTCGTTATCCTCCCTTTGCTTTTACCGAACATGGTGTTGCAATGCTATCGAGCGTCTTGAATAGCGAGCGTTCTGTTCAGGTGAACATCGCCATAGTCCGAGCCTTTATTGCTTTGCGGCAATACGCCCATTCCTTTTCGGAATTGGCCGCAAAAGTGGGCGAATTGGAAAAAGAACTGGCCGATGTGAATGAAGTGCTACACTGGCTTGGCGATGAAAACCAAAGCCGCGCCGACGAAATTGCTGCGCTACAAACCACTCCCAAAGACTGGGAAACCCGCCGCCCCATTGGCTTCCAAAAAGAATAACCAACATTAAGGCCGCGCCACTTTTTCTCCCTTCTTGTTCTTCAATTTCTCGTTCAAAAACTTCGTCATTAGCGTGTACAGGTGCAATTTGGCATTGTCCCCACTGATACCGTGGTTGCGGTTGGGATAGATCATGGTGTCGAACTGTTTGTTCTTGGCAATCAGTTCGTTGGCCATCTCTGCCGTGTTTTGGAAATGCACGTTGTCGTCGGCGAGGCCGTGTACGAGCAAGTAGTTCCCTTTGAGCATTTCAGCGAAATTCGTGGGTGAGTTTTCTTCGTATCCCGCCTCGTTTTCTTCGTGGGTTTGCATATAGCGTTCGGTGTAGACCGAGTCGTACCATTTCCAGTTTGTCACCGGGGCAACAGCGATGGCCGCCTCAAAAACATCGCTTCCTTTTAGGATACAATTCGTGCTCATGTAGCCGCCATAACTCCAGCCAAATATGCCGATGCGCCCCGGATCCACAAAATCCAAAGTACCAAGGTGCTTGGCTGCTTCCACTTGATCTATTTCTTCGTAGTGGCCTAACTGCTTGTAAGTCATCTTTTTAAATTCCTCGCCGCGCGCGCCCGTGCCGCGATTGTCCACACAGGCCACCACATATCCTTGTTGCGCGAGCATCTGAAACCACCAGTAATTCGAGCCTTTCCAGGCATCGGTCACTTGCTGGCTACCGGGGCCGCCATACACGAACATCAGCACGGGAAGTTTTTGATTTTGAAATTCTGGTGCGGTCGGTTTGATCATCCAGCCGTTCAAATCCACGTCATCGGAGGTTTTGAAATCGAAGAACTCCATTGGGATGGTACCGTACTCCGTTTGTTTTCCGCGCAGTTCGGCGTTTTGTTCCAGCGTGCGCAAGATTTTTCCTTTTCGGTCGCAAACGGCGTATTGGGGCGGGGTGTTGGCGGTAGAAAAGTTATGCACAAAATAGTCGAATGTACTGCTCCACTGCGCAGCGTTTGTGCCTTCTGGCTTCTTGATTTTTTGGGGCTTTTTGCCCTTCAAATTGGTTTCAAAAAGTTCTCGCGCCATGGGGGTTTTGCTGGCTGCCTGAAAATAGACTTTGCCGTTTTTTTCATCTATGCCATAGAAAGCCGTTACGTCAAAATCACCCTTTGTCAATGCAGCCACTTCTTTACCATTCATATCGTATTTGTATAAATGGTTGAACCCGCTTTTTTCGCTTTGCATCACAAATCCTGAGCCGTCTGACAGGAATATAACATCGTGTAGATCAAGGTAATACTTGCTTTTTTCTTCCTGCAAAATGGAGCAATCGCCTGTGGCAGGATCGGCCAATAGCAGCCGCTGGGTGCTTTGGTGGCGATTCATCCAGGTGAGGCAGAGTTTCCCGCCGGGCGTCCAGGCAATGCGGGGCAGGTAGTCGTCCAGACGGCCGTCTTTTCGCTCGCGATCAGGGATATTGACCTCTAAGGTATTGGCGCTATTGAGATCATAAATGTGCGCCGTCAGCACCGAGTTTTTCTCGCCCACTTTGGGGTATTTAAAAGTGACAGGCTCGGGGTACATGCCGCCGCGATACATATCCATGGTCATTTCCAGCACCTCGCGTTCGTCGAATCGGAAATAAGCCAGACGCTGCCCGTCGGGACTCCATTGGAAGGCCCGCACGAGTTCAAATTCCTCCTCGTACACCCAGTCTGAGGCGCCATTGATGATTTCGTTTTGCCTGCCATCGTCGGTTACGCGGGTGATTTTCCCAGAAGCCAAGTCTTTGAAATACAGGTCGTTTTTTACCACAAAAGCCACTTTTGAGCCGTCGGGAGAGAAGGTGGCGTAGCGTTGCTTGGCAGCTGTGGAGCCGTCTTTGATGTACACCACATTTTCCTCAAAAAGCCGAGCGAGTTTTTTCGTTTTTTGATCAAAGACAAAAAAATCGGCCTCCGTACTCCAGCGGAAAATCGGGGTCGAGTTGGTGGTCAGCAAAATTTTGGATTCGTCAGCACTAAATGAATAACCGTCGAACGCGCCTTTCCACGCGGGCACATCCGTCTTCAGCGTAGCGGCGTCGAAGATGGTGCCGGAGCGCTCGCCCGTGCGCAGGTCGTATTGCGTGATGGCCGTTCCTTCCAGGCGCGTAAAGTGTACGCCATCGTTCTGGAAATTGAATCCTGGTATCCCCTTGGACGTAAAAGTGCCTTTTTGCCAGATGTCTTCAAGGGTGATGGGCTTGGGAGCAATGCCCGCCTGCGCTTGGGCTACGGCGGGTAAAAGGGCGAGAAAAAGCGCGAGGAAGAGTAGTCGTGAG
>JACMMM010000511.1 GCA_014379065.1 Saprospiraceae bacterium | reverse complement strand
CTTTTTATTTTCTTCGATGAGGCGCAGGGCGAGTTCGGACATAGGCTTTGGAATAGTAAATGAAGTAAGAAGAATTACCAGATTAACTGAAGTTCGGAAGACTGGCAATAAGGTTCAAAAAGCGAATCCTTCGTGACAACGGGCATCTGTTCGGCCAACGCCTGACCAATAATAATGCGGTCAAATGGGTCGCGGTGATGCGAAGGCAAGGCCGCCGACTGTAATATGTGCGAAGGATCTATCGGCATCAAATTGAAGCCTTTCAGTACAATATCTTTGAAAAATGTATCCAATGGAGCGTCCAGATCAAGTTTTCCCAGTCCGTTTTTGATGGAAATTTCCCACAAACTGGCCATACTGACGAAGAAGTCATTCTCAGGATTTTCAATAGCAAATCTTGCTTTCGTACTCAAATTGGATGACCCTGAGTAATACCAAAGAAATGCATGGGTATCAAGCAAAAGGTTCATGACATGTACTCTTTGAAGTCATCCAAAGGAGCGTCGAAATCAGGAGCAATTTTGATTTTCACTGCGCCGCAACCAAATGCAGGTTTTGCTCCACCCTCTCCTAAAGGCTCGGTGACAGAAAGCGGCTTTTTCCCTTTCTTCTTCAAAAAGTAGAGAAAATCAAGCAACTCCCGTTTCAGGTAATCTGGAAGTGATGCCGTTTCGCGGTTGAGTATTTCTTGGTACAGCATTGAATAGAGATAATATTGATGCAAAAATAATGAAATTTTGCCGTTCATGCTTTCTATGAATAGATCCGGCACTACTTAAAATACAGTAGCATGGTACATCCCAATCGAATCAATCCCAAAATCGAAAAATCGAACCAATCCCCTCACACCGGATCCACATCCACCGCCACCATTACCTGACTCAACCCCGGCCTGCCCAACATTACCTCCGTGGTATGCCGAATCAGCGCCTTTGCTCCAGCCAACACCGGCGCCGATTTCTCCAGTTTCAGCATGATGTCCTGCCCAAAATAGCTCCGGATGCGGGCAATGTTGGGAATCACAGGGCCGAGCACCCGGTCGCCGAGTTTTTGGCGGAGTATTTTGGCATAAAATGATGCCGCTTCGTTTACAATTTTAGGCTCTTTGTGCCGCAGTTCTATGTGAATCAGCCGATAATAAGGCGGGTATTTAAACTCCTTCCGCTCTTTCAATTCGCGCTCGACAAAACCCAGGAAATCGCTCCGCAGTACTTCCTGCACGATCGGATGCTTTGGGTCGAAAGCTTGGATCAGCACATTCCCACGCTTGTTCTTCCGCCCTGCCCGGCCTGCTACTTGGGTCAGTAATTGAAACGCCCGCTCCCCGGCCCGAAAATCCGGGAACTTGGTCAGCGCATCCGCTCCGAGCACGCCCACCAGCGCAACGTTGTCAAAATCAAGTCCTTTGGTGACCATTTGAGTGCCCACGAGGATATCCAAACGGCGTTCCTCGAAGTCGTTGAGCAGAGCTGTGAGATTGCTTTTCGTTCCGGCTGTATCCAGATCCATGCGTCCGATGCGGGCATTGGGGAGGAATATTTTGAGTTCGTCTTCGATTTTTTCGGTACCGAAACCTTTGAGCCCGATTTTGCCGGAGCCGCAAGCGGGGCAGACTTTGGCAGGCTCCTGCACATAGCCGCAATAGTGGCAGCGCAGCCGGTCGGTATGCTTGTGGTAGGTGAGGCTCACGTCGCAATAGCGGCACTGGGCATTCCAGCCGCAGACCTGGCATTCGAGCATGGGCGCATATCCACGGCGGTTTTGAAAGAGGATGGCTTGCTCGCCGTTATCCAAAGCCTTTTGAAGATTTTCCAGCAAGGGGGTGGAAAAAATGCTCTGCATCTGGCGGTTTTTCATTTGCTCGCGCAGATCAATGGTCTCCATTACAGGCAGTTCAAGTCCGCCGAAACGCTCGGGCATTTCCACGAGGCCGAACTTCCCCGTTTGGGCATTGTGCCAAGTTTCTAGCGAAGGCGTAGCCGTGCCGAGCAGGGTTTTGGCACCATAAATATTGGCCAAAAAAATGGCGGTATCGCGGGCGTGGTAGCGCGGGGCAGGGTCGTATTGTTTGAACGAGGAATCGTGTTCTTCGTCCACAATGACGAGTTGAAGGTTTTGGAACGGTAGGAAAAGTCCGCTGCGGGCAGCGAGTATAATGGGCTTCCCGGCGGCGGCAGATTTCCAGACCTCTACACGTTCCTGCGTGTTGATTTTGGAGTGATACACCGATACCTCATTGCCGAATACCTTTTGCAAACGGTTGATAATCTGCGTGGTAAGCGCAATTTCAGGCAGCAGGTACAACACTTGCCCCCCCTGTTTTATCACCTCGCGCATAAGCTCGACGTACACGCGGGTTTTGCCGCTTCCGGTCACGCCGTAGAGCAGGGCGACGTTTGTTGTACCGGCGGCTTTAGCCGCAGGAATGCCGTGGTCTGATGTACTGGCGGCTTTAGCAGCAGGGGTCTCTGGTTCAGATGCAGCACCAAACGTTCCTGCGGCTAAAGCCGCCGGTACATTAAACGCTCGCCTCAATTCGCTCAATGCCCGCACCTGTTGCTTGCTCAACTCATCCGCCTCCACCAATTCATCCTCGTACCCGCTAATCCGGCTTACTTCGCGGTCGTATTTTTCCAATATCCCTTTTTTCACCAAGGTGTTCAGCGAGCTTTCTGATACATCGGCCTTCGTCAGCACATCCTGTTTTCGTACAAAAGGCTGGCGTTTTTCAAGTGCGAGGTAGGCCATGAGGATTTCGACCTGACGTTCTTTGCCGCTGAGCTCCGTAAAAACCTCGCGCAGCAAATCCGGCTGTGTGCGAAACGGCTCGGCAAGGCGCACAGCACTGACTTTACGCGGTTTGAATTTTTCTTGCAAGTCTTCGCGGAGGAAAAGCACACCCTTGTTCAAAAGTCGTTGGACTACGGGAAACACCGTTTTTTTATTCAGGATTTTCCGCGCATCCTCCACCGTAATTTCTTGTTGAATCTGGAGCGCTTCGGCAACGAGGTATTCGTCTGAATCCAGATCAGAAAAGTTGTCGCCGTAGGCTGAATTGAACACAAGTTTGGTTTCGCTCGTAAGTTTCAAATGTCCGGGTAATGCGGCGGACATCACTTCCCCCAAGGTGCAGCAGTAGTAATCGGCCATCCAATCCCAGAGCCTGAATTGCTGAGGCGTGACGACCGTAACTTCGTCCAGCACCGAAAGAATGGGTTTCACCGCATAATCGGGCGTTTCGTTGTGGACGCGCTCGACGAGGCCGCTGTAGAGTTTGGAGCGGCCAAACTGGACTTCCACCCGCACACCGGGTTGCAGAAGCGAGGCCACCGATTCCGGGATGGAATAGGTGTAGGTGCGTTTGGGCAGCGCGAGGGGGAGAATGATGTCGGCGTAGGTAGGTAGCATTATCCGAAAAGAATTTCCGCGAGTTCTTCTCGCTCAACTCCGATATGCTCAGCGATATCTGAAAGAATGGCGGATAACGTTCCAATCTTCAAAGGCACGTGTGTGGGGATAGTTATATGATGTTCACTCGGTTCTTGGGTGGTCATTCGGATATGACTTCCTTTTTGGCGAGTAATTTCGTAGCCGAATTTTTTGGATAATAATTTGGCAAGTTCCGCTCCATTTAGGTTTCGAGGCGTTTTCATACCATTACGACTTCGCGTTTTACCATTTGCCAAGCAAAGGAAGGAGGGGCTTCCCCTTCTTCAAAATGACACAAAATGGCTTCTTTGATATTAGCGATTAATTCTTCCAAGGTTTCGCCTTGGGTATAAATACTATATTTTGGAGCTTTGGCAACGTAGGTGCCATCAGAATCCATACTGACGAAAAAAAGAAGTTGGGGTTGAGTCCGGGCTTGTGCGCTCATAGCCGATTTTTTTACAAAGATAAAACAGGTAGATTGTAGTTTGAAAAAAATTAGATGGTGTCAACTTTTGGCTTTTGCCGACTTTTGCACCGAACCTAATCTTATGCATAAAATAGACGTTATCCTGGGCCTCCAATGGGGCGACGAAGGCAAGGGCAAAATTGTGGACTATCTGGCCACAGATTATGACATGGTAGCCCGCTTCCAAGGCGGCCCCAATGCCGGCCACACCCTCAAATTTGGCGGCAAAAAGTATGTGCTGCACACCGTCCCCTCAGGGATTTTCCGCGAAAACCTGAACAACCTCATCGGCAACGGCGTGGTGCTCGACCCTGTCACTTTCCAGCGCGAATTGCGGAATTTGGAGGAAAGCGGCGTGGATTTCAGTCGGCGGCTTTTTGTTTCTCGGAAGGCGCACCTCATACTGCCTACGCACCGATGGCTCGACGCGGCCAGCGAGTCGCACAAAGGAAAATCCAAGATCGGCTCCACGCTCAAAGGCATCGGACCGACCTATATGGACAAAACCGGGCGCAACGGCCTCCGCATCGGCGATGTGGAATCGCTGAACTTTCGGGAGCAGTACGAAGCCTTGAAAACCAAGCATTTAGAACTGCTGAAAATTTACGCGCCCATAGATTTTGACCTCGAAACGGCCGAGCGGGATTGGTTTGAAAGCCTCGCCACGCTGCGCAGTCTGCCCTTAGTGGACAGCGAATATTTCGTGAACAACGCCCTTTCCGAAGGCAAAAAAATCCTTGCAGAAGGAGCGCAAGGCAGCATGCTCGATATTGACTTTGGCACTTACCCATTTGTTACTTCGAGCAACACCGTCACAGCAGGGGTTTGTACCGGATTGGGCGTAGCGCCCCAACGCATCGGGCGTGTGATCGGCATTTCTAAAGCCTACTGCACCCGCGTCGGAAGTGGGCCGTTCCCAACCGAACAAGACAATGAAACGGGCGAACTGCTCCGTAAAGAAGGCATGGAATTTGGCGCCACTACCGGTCGCCCGCGTCGCTGCGGCTGGATTGATTTGCCGCAATTGAAATATACCATGCTCATCAATGGCGTGACCGAAATCTGCATGACGAAGATTGACGTGCTGAATATTTTTACCGAAATCGCCGCTGCCACACACTACCAATACGGCGGAAAAACCACCGACCAACTTCCATTCGACCTGTGCCAAATAGACGTTTCGCCCCTATTAAAAAAATACAAAGGCTGGAATTCCTCACTCGACGATATACGCACTTTTGAAAATCTACCCTCCGAAGCCCGCGCCTATCTTGAAGATTTGGAACAGATGCTCGGCGTGCCGATCAACATGATTTCGACAGGGCCGGAACGAGAGAAGTTGATTGTGCGCTAAACACTGGGGTGGATTTTTTAAAACACTAAGGAACTAAGAGACACTAAGCGTTACTCCTCTAAAACTCCTCTTAGCCTTAGTGTCTCTTAGTTCCTTAGTGTTTTAAAAATTACTGTTTGCCCCCCAAAGCATCCCCTAAATGCTTTTAATATCATGACGGCGACTATCATCGGCGGCGGCATCATCGGCCTCAGCACTGCCTACTACCTCCAACAAGAAGGCTGGGACGTAACCGTGCTCGAGCGCAGCGATGGCTCGGATGGCTGCTCTTTTGGCAATATGGGCTACCTCTCACCCTCGCATTTTGCACCGCTGGCACAACCAGGGATCATCAGTCAGGGCATCTTGTGGATGTTCAAACAGAAAAGTCCGTTTTATGTGCGCCCTGCGCTGAGTTGGGATTTGATGGATTGGGGCCTGAAATTCGTCCGCGCCTGCAACGCCAAGCATGTAGAACGCAGCGCAAGACCCATGGCCGAACTCTTGCTGCTTTCGCGCGATCTCACCGCTCAATGGGAACAAAGCGGCGAAATGAAATTCGATTACGCTCAAAAAGGCTGCATCAATTATTTTCAAACCGCCAAATACGAAAAAGGCGAGCTCGAAAACGTGCGCATAGGCCGCGAACTCGGCCTCCAAATCGAAATGCTCGACCGCGCCCAATGCCAAGCCCTTGAACCCGAGCTACCGCCCGATGTGCGCGGCGGTGCTTGGTACAAAGATGACGCGATGTTGTACCCCAACGAACTCATGCGCCAACTTTCCAATCTCTTGGAAAAACGGGGTGCAAAAATCATCTACAATGCCGAAGTTATTGATATTCAAAAGGATAAAGGGAAGATTTCGGCGGTTAAGTTTCGGAAATCAACTGATAGTCTCACTTCAAGTGAGACTATCAGTACACCGGATTTGGTCGTCCTCGCCGCTGGCTCCTGGTCTCAGCCCCTCGCCAAAATGGCGGGTGAATACCTGCCCATGATGCCCGGCAAAGGCTACTCCATGACCATAGATGTGCCACACCAACCTCTGCGTTACCCTTGCATCCTCCTCGAAGCCAAAGTGGCTATTACACCCTGGGCCAAACGCCTGCGCATTGGCAGCACCATGGAAATTGGCGCCATGAACGACCGGATTCTGTTTCCGCGCGTACAGGGGATTTTGGAGGCCGTCCCTCGCTTTTTCCCAGGCTACGCTGATGACCCTGCCTTCCGCGAACTCGCAGATTTTAAAAAATTGAAGGAAAATATTCAGGAAAAAGTCTGGTTTGGCTACCGACCGCTCTCCGCCGATGGAGTGCCTTATATCGGTTTTGCAAAAAATACTAAAAACCTGATGATTGCCACGGGACACGCGATGCTCGGGTTGAGTATGGCTGCTGCGACGGGGAAATTGGTGTCGGAAATGGCGGGAGGGAAGGAGACAAGTATTGGGGTGGGGGCGTTTGAGGTGGGGCGGTATTAAGCCTTTCGCACAAACTCAGATTTCAAGCCCATAGCGCCGAAACCTTCGATTTTGCAATCGATATTGTGGTCGCCATCGGTAAGGCGGATGTTCTTTACCTTGGTTCCGGCCTTCACGGGCCTTGGCATGCCTTTTACCGGCAAATCTTTGATCACGATCACACTATCGCCGTTGTGCAGTTCATTACCATTCACATCAAGCACTTTAATGGTGTCGTCAATGGACGTCTCCACCACTTCTTCCGGATTCCATTCGTGAAAACATTCAGAACACACCATCAAACCATCATTGAGATAGGTGTATTCACATTTGCACTTCGGGCAGGGTATAAATTCTGACACTAGAGAAGGATATTTTTTTGTAAAACAAGGCAATTGAATGTATGGATGCCGGCTAGCGAATTCAGCGGTAGCGATCGGATTGGGTAACGTTTCGGGGAACTTAAACGCCACTTCCCTTTCACCAACCTATTATTCTCATCCGGAAACACCGCCGTTCCCCGAAAATCCTTAGCCTCCTCCGGCGTCATATATGCGTACGAAATGATGATCACAATATCCCCCACCTGTACACGCCGAGCTGCCGCGCCGTTGAGGCAAATGACCCCGCTGCCGCGGATGGTGTAGGTCTCGAAACGCTCGCCGTTGTTGTTGTTCACGATCTGCACTTTCTCGCCTTCTATCATGTTAGCGGCTTCCATCAAATCTTCATCAATGGTGATGCTGCCGATGTAGTTCAGATCGGCTTGCGTAACGCGGACGCGATGTGTTTTGCTTTTGAAAACTTTCTCACTTTTCACATAGTTGCAAAATCCGGAATCAAATCTCTGCTTGCCGGCGCATGAAAAGCCAAAACAATATCCTTTTTGGGTACGCCTTTGTCAAGCAGCCATTGAGCAAGTACCAGATCAGTTCCGTCATGCTGTATCCATATTTTACCATCCGACTTGACGTCAATATGGACGAATGGCAGGTATTCACGTTTGTTATTATACCAACCAACTGAAAAAAGAATGAAATGCCCTCGTTCTAAGTCGACAATTAGTTGCGTCTCAGAAACATCATCAGAAGGGGTCATGTCAGCAATTTCCTGGATAATGCCCCGAACAATATTTTTATAATTTGTTACTTTATCCATTTTAATATGAGCGGTTGAGTTTGATCGAAAACTGCGATTTTCAAATCATAATGTTGTGCTAATTCGACAATAAATGGGTCATCAAAAAAACTTTCATAAAATAAATTGGGTATCGCCAAAAACAATATTCTTTCTGGTTCTCGTTTCGTGAGTGCAAACAGGTAAATCAAAAACTGACCCAGCGCATCTTCAAATTGATCAAGATCTGAAAGCCCCAAAAAACTTTTTATTTCAACGGCGATTTTTTGATTTTCCTTTTCTGCGGCTATCAGTTCCGCGCCTATGTCAATATAACCCCTGCGCCGCCCAATCATAATCTTGTATGGATCATGAGTAATAGTCCATCCATCATTTTCGAGTGCGATGCGAACATGTGCGTGAAACTTGTCTCTTGCCATAAGTTTAAATTGGGGAAATTTAGAAAATCCTCTTTGCAAAAATACGAAAAAGGCGGTATAATCAAATGTAGCAACAAAAACCACCCTTTTCCAAAACCAAAAATAGCACAAAGAATCTTATCCCCCCCCCTTCACCAACCTATTATTCTCATCCGGAAACACCGCCGTACCTCGAAAATCCTTCGCCTCCTCCGGCGTCATATAGGCGTACGAGATGATGATCACAATATCTCCCACCTGCACCCGTCGCGCCGCCGCGCCATTCAGGCAAATGACCCCGCTGCCGCGTTCGCCGCGAATGGTGTAGGTCTCGAAACGCTCGCCGTTGTTGTTGTTCACGATCTGCACTTTCTCGCCTTCTATGATGTTGGAGGCTTCCATCAAATCTTCATCAATGGTGATGCTGCCGATGTAGTTCAGGTCGGCTTGCGTGACGCGGACGCGATGTATTTTGCTTTTGAAAACTTCGATGAACATAAAATTAGTCATTAGGTCATTTCGTCATTTGGGTCATTTTTACCCGCCGAAGCCTTCCTGCCCGCCAGGTCTCGGCAGACGGGGCATAGGAGGGTCGTCATTAGGTCATTTTTGGTCATTGACCCAAAACCAGTAGGCAAACGAAACGACGAAGTAAAACAGCCCAAGCCATTTTCGGTTGCAAAAGTAGAACCTCCCAGCAAAGCCAAGGGCGAAAGTTTGACTTGGCAATTTTCTGAGACAGGCGGACGTTTTGGTGCTCCAACACTTAAATGATTCAAATTCATAGATTTAAAATGAAAAACTTTCTCCTCCTTACGCTCCTCGCGTTTTTTTGCCAATCCATCACCGCCCAGGTAATGGGCAATTATGCCGAAAAACAGCAGACCTACCAAAACATCGTCCCCAACGCCCAGTACCGTGCCGTGCCAAAAGCAGCTCAATTCATAGGCGACAACCAAATCGAAATCAGCATCAACACGCTTTCCAACCAAAAAGCCAATTCCTACACGGCCATTTTCAGCGTCACACAGGCGGGAAAAACCACCGACGAGACCAATTCTTTGCTCAACACCCGCCTTGATGGTCTCCTCGCCGACCTCAAAAACCTCGGCATTCCTGCTACCGATATTTACGTGGACATGGTCAATTTCCTTCCCAAATACGAGTACGATGTGAGCACAAAACTGTTTTCCCGCAAGACCTACACCGAGATACCCAAGGGATTCGAGATGCAGAAAAACATCCACGTCCGCTATACGAACCCAGCCTTGTTGGAACGCATTGTGACTGCCGCCGCCCGCCAAGAAATTTATGATATTGTCAAGGTGGATTACTTTGTCAAAGACTCCGAAGGTATTTATTCGGAACTTCGAAAAACCACTTTCCAATACCTCCAAACCATTAAGAGTCAATACAAAACACTCGGGATTCGCCTTGATTCGGCTTACGTCGTCAGCGCCGAAAACGCCTGGGTGGCCTACCCTATCAATCGTTACGAAAGTTACCAGGCCTTTAGCACCCAGCGCCTCGACATAGACGAAAACAGCAAGGTGAATTCCGCCGATAAGATCACTTCGCGGTTTTACAATGCCGTGCCAGCCAACGACTATGACATCGTTATCAACCCAG